>CAYXEY010000221.1:0-8216 GCA_964464105.1 uncultured Planctomycetaceae bacterium | reverse complement strand
ATCCCGCTGCGGCGTCAGAATTGTCGTCTTCGACCGCGCACGGGTCACGCTCACTCTAAAATTGTACTTGGCGTGAGTCATGTGCTCCCCGTTGGCGTTTCCACGGACGATGCGGTGAGGATTGCCAACGATTTCATTCTTGGCGTATCTGGGCCACCCCTCGAAGATAATGACCTCATCAAACTGCTTTCCCTTTGCCTTGTGCATGTTCATCACGATGACGCCGGATTCCTTCCTTACGGAAGTCGAGAAGTGCTCCTGAACGAATGCCTGCCGCACGATGCTCAATGCATTGCTGTAAGCACCGTTCGCGCGCCAGTCGAGCGATAGCTGCTCGCGCAGGAATGTCCCTCTATCCAGGACACGAACATTGCGGGCCTCTTCGGCGACTTCGGCCAGCCTCTTGCATCCGCATTCAGCAAGCAGTTTCCGGATTGCAAGCCAGTCCGCTTCTGCGTTGCCTGTCCGCGCGTGCGCGGCGCAATGACCGTGTCCCTCTTTCATGGCTCTGATGATGCTGTTCGCTGGCAGCGCTTTGCCCTTCTGCTCGCACTCGATCGCCTTTTTAAGCGCCTTCTCGATCGCCAGCGCCACGCCAATATCAGTTCCCGATGGATTGTCGCCGCCTCTGCCCCGATAAAAGTTGCAAAGGAGTTGGACGAATTCGCCGAACCCAGCGGTCGCAGAACGCGGCTGAAGCGAGAATGCAATCAACTCCGCCGCGAGAATGGCCCCTTCCATGTCGATGGCGGCGCGATGCCCGACAGGCGGCATTGTTCCCTGCGCTTCACGGAGGGCATCTGACGCTTCGCGCATGAACTGCTTCGTTGGGACGAGGATGGCGAGCGACCAATCATCGCCGCGTGCCTTCTTGAGTCGTTCGATGGCCTGAAGAACCTGGCCCTTGAGCGCCGCCATCGCCTGATTGGCGTTCTCGGGGAACTGCACAATCTTTATGCCTTGATACGTCCCGTCGAACTTCCCGGCCATCACGTCGTTTCCAAACCGGGCGATGTCGGTGCCGTTGCTCCGGTAGTTTGCCGTGCCGAAATCAAACTCCTTGGGTGCGAACTTCTCCCTGAAGTGATTCAGGCGCTCGGGGTCCGCGCCTGCAAAGTCATAGATGCGCTGCTCTTCGTCGGCAAGCGCGATCAATGTGCTCGCGACGCCAAGACATTGGACGAGCGCCCATTGTCCGGCGCTCGTGTCCTGAAACTCGTCGAGAATGATGACCGGGTAGCGCGCGGAAATGAGACAGCGGAGTTTTTCGCTCTTGCTGACAAGCGCCACAACAAGATCCGAGAAGAGATCGAAGCACACTTTCCCTTCCTCAAAGGCCAGGCGGCGCAACTCCGCGTCTTCCTGTTGGCGCTTCTTCGCCTTCTGGTCGTCGGTCAGATTACGCACAGGGCCGAACGCATGGCGAATGGGCGTCAGTGCAATTGCGCGCTCGGGTGGGGTGAGAATATCCAGGCGGCGCGGCAGGCCAATCAGGTAGCCGTGGGTCTTTAGCAGTCGCCAGAAGAATGCGTGATACGTGTCGATATCAATTCGCCGCCGAACCTCCGCCTTGCGTTTGGTTAGTTCGGCAAGCGCCTCCATGACACGGGCGACCGTAGCGCGAGCGAAGCTTAGAAACAGAATTTGCTGGCCGGGCTTCAGGGCAGCCGCGACAAGGCTCTCGGCCTTAACAATGGAAATGGTGGTCTTTCCGGAACCCGGCCCGCCCCTGATGAGGAGGTGGCCGGTATGGGCCAAGATTTGCCTTCGCTCGTCAGACAGGTCCAGCAACGGCGGCCTCCGCTGGAGCTGCGGCTTCTGGCGGCGGATTGGCTACGGGCGCTTCAGGCGGTGCGGCGGGTTCGCACAACGTGCGCAAGTCGATGCACATTTGTCGAATCCATTCTGGAATCTCGGCCTCGGTGCATTGGGCGATAAACTCAGCCAACCCCAGGTCGCCCTTCGACCAGCCAAAGTACGCACTCAAGGCGGCAGACGCTTGGGTCTTTGGGTTGGGATAGGCCGTGACCAAATGCGGCGGCCACTGGATATCGTCGATGAATCTTTCCATCGCAGACTGGGTCGTGTTCTTCAAGACGAGCTTCTCGATGTCGGACTCACCGTGCATGTAAAGCTTCGTGACAGCCGCCGTGATGGTGGCCGCACTTGCCGGGGTCTGCTGGTCACAGACGGCATAGACGACTTTCCCCAACCCGACGTACAGATTTCCAAGGTCGGCGATTTGGCCGTCGCCTCCCGCATCCAACGTCGCGACGCCGAGTGCTTCGAGTGAGGAATAGGTTGCGGGGTTGAGTTCGGCGAGGCGGCGCGCTGCCGCCGGCATTGTCGATGCCTCGGTGGCACCTTCTGCAACTAAAACGCGACGCGATAGCAAGGCTTCGCAAAAGCGTTGACGGAATTCCTGTCGATACCGCTTCGGCTTGACGCTGGCCGGAAGCGCGATACCCGCCTGCTTCATGATCCCATCCGTTCCTCTCGTCAGGACGCTGATGTCTTCGATACGGAACTCTTCCAGGATGTAGGGCGAGTGCGAACTGAAGATGGATTGCGACGAAAGTTTCTGAATCTCGTGGACGATGCGCTTTTGCGCATACGGAGGAATAGCCGTCTCGGGCTCTTCCATCGCGAAGATGACGTTCTGCTTGTCCTCGGCAATCTGCGAAAGCATGGCGAGAACGAGCATATTTAGCGTCCCGGTTCCCTGCCGGTAGAACGGCGCGGCATGCGTGCCTTCTCCCGTCGCGATGAACGCGGAAATCACTTTCCGCAGGTTCTCGCGCGTCAGGTTCGACACTTTGAGGTGCGGCGACACGCCCCATTCGCGGGGAACGTACTTCTTCAATGCCGTGTCGATGCTTTTGAGCACGCCGGAAATGCCGATTTCCGGGTCTGACGCCACGGTGAACTTGTTCAGCTCGCCAATGGTCTTCTCCCACATCTGCGGCCTGATTTCCTTGATGCGCAAGATGATGTCGAGAAGGCTCCCATGTTCGAGTGTGAGCGCGCGCGACGCGGTGCGCAGCGAGCGGAGATAGAGAAACCCGCAGAACTGTTTACTCTTCTTCGTGAACGGAACTGGATTGCCGCCGTCCTCCAGGCTTCTCGCGAAATACGTGTCACCTGCAAAGTCGTCGTCTTCGGCGTCGTAGAACCCGACAAACGCCACACGAATGGACGCGAGCACGTCGGGAACGTCTATCCCTTCGACCGGCGCATCCTGAAACGCATTTGTGGTGGTGTTCCACCATTCAATGTCGTCGCCGAATACGTTTTGCTGCTCGTCGTTGAGGTCGGTGACGACGGCTTCGATGCGGACTTCCTTTCGCGGCTGTTCCGCAGGCGTGAGGTAGTCGCCAAGGTGAAAGTCATGCTCATCAATCCTCGGGTGCCTGTTGAGGCGGTCCGGGCCGAGCGCCAGGTCGATGGCCTCGAATACGGTGGACTTGCCGACATTGTTGTCGCCGACGAGGACGACCTGGTCTGGGAAGAAGAGCGTCGTGCCCTTGATGCCGCGAAAGTTCTGTATCGTTAGTCTCGCCAGCTTCATCGCTTGCCCCCTTCCTCATCCTTGAATAGCGGTGCTTTTAGTTCTTCCGTCCGGGCTTGCCTGCTTTCACGAGCCGCGCCGACTTCGGGTCGTAGACAAGGTCCGTAATCGTTCCGTCTTTGATGCGCTCGACCGCTTCGTCCACGACGAAGTGCGGCACGAGGAACCATTCGCGCGGTCTTACCGGGTTGCCGAAACGGTCTTTTATGTCGATATCGAGTTGCGCCGTGCCAAAGACACGGTGGATGAGGTTCTCCAGTTTCACGCGGTTGACGTTGTAGAGAACGTAAGTGGCGACAATTTCCACGTCTGCCATGAGGAACGTCGGGTCAAGCGCCGCGTTGGCGAAGCGGGTTTCCACCTTCCCGCCGGTAACGCCAATCTTGTGCAGGACATTGCGGTTGGCGGCAACGACCGGATTGTCCGACTTGCTACGCAAGACGTAGATGGTGCCGCTGGCGAGATCCTCGGTCTCCGGTTCGTCGCCGAAAAGCGGCCCCGCAGCGGGATTGGTGATGAGGCGCGCCGCCGTGTCGCGGTGAAGCGCCCGCTGGAACGAACGTTGCAGCACATCACTTTCGGTGCCGTTGTCGTAGATGACGCGCAGGCGGCTGTCTTTGCGCTCGTACTGCGTCCTGATTTCTTCACCGACTTCCGCGATGTGGGCTATCTGGCCGCCGACGATGAAGAACTCGCCGCTCTGAATCTCGGACAGGCGGATTTCATCGAGAGACGCGAACGGCAATGTCTGGCGGATGCCTGATTTCAGCTCGCGCTTGACCTGCTCGAAGAGCGGCTTGAACTTGTCGAAGTCGTCACAAGAGTTGCGCTGCGCGATTTCCTCGGCAGCGCGCTTGTCGGCGTTGGTGCGGACGTGGCGCAGGTTGGTGATGTCGTCGGAACCTTCTATGCTTGCCAGCTCGGCCATAAGTTCGTCGTCGTCGATGGCGTCTTCAGGCGGCGGCGCACTCGGTGTTCCCGACAGCAGCCCCTGACTGTCGAGGGGGGGGGCGAGCAACGTGCGGCAGTCTTCGAGCGCGCGCATGCGGTCGAGACGCACGGCATAGAGCCGCTCGAAAATGTCGCAGTCCTCGCCGTGCAACGGCACGCGCCCTTGTGTATCGACGAAGCGCTGAATCTCCTCGAAGCCCACAATAACGCGCTCGTCACGCGGCGAGCGACCACCGGCCTTCCCCGGCTCCGCGAACTCGGCAAGTTCTTCAGCCAGTTCGTCGAGGTTGGGATCACTCATAGCGTCCCTCTTTCTTGAAGCGCATGAAGGCGGCGGCACCTTCGGCCATGCGGCGCTCCCATGCGTCTTGCGAGTCGACGGCGGGCGTGCGGCCCCTTTCCTTCTTGAACTTAACGGCGCGCACGGCAAGCTCCTTGGCTTCCTCCGGCGTCAGGCTCGTCCGCTTTGCGGAGATGGCCGCCGCGACCTGTCTCAGGCTGTCCTCGCTCATGGTCTTGGCGAGGATGGCGTAGGCTTCGCCAAACGGATTGATGCGGTCGATAAGGTCGATGTCGAGTTCGCGCACGTGCAAGACATAGCGACGTACCCCGTCGATAAGGGCGGTGTTCGCGGAAGGTTCCGAATTGTCGCCACTCAAGGCGAACTGTTTGGCTTGCTGCGTCAGGTTGAGCGCGGCGATGGCGTGCTGGCGCACGGCTTCCTGGTCTTCCTCGTCAAGCTCGGGATACTTGTCCTTGATGATCTTTCCCATGCGGACTTGGGTCAGTTCCTCGGGCACCAGCTCTTCGTCGAACAGGCCGCGCTCAAGGGCGGTCTTGTCCTGCACGAAGGCGGCGATGACCTCGTTCAGGTCTTCCTGACAGATGCGCGTGGCTTCCTTGCTCTTCGGCTCGGCGACGCCTTTGATTTCGATGTCAAACTGGCCGGTCTGGAGGTTGAAGCCGATGTTGCATTCCCCCGGCTTGTAGCCGTTCGCTCCGTAGTCGAAACCCGGCGTCGGGCCATTGTCCGCACGTTTGGGCCTGAACTCGAAGCGGGGTGCCAGCACCTGCTCCATGAGCAGGCTTGCGGCAATCGCCTTGAGCGTGTCGTTCACGGCCTCCGTGACGGCATCTTCGGACGCATCCGGCTCGGCAATGAGATTGGTAAAGCGCGCGCGGAACTTGCCCGGCGCGTCGCGCGTGGCGCGTCCGATAATCTGGACAATCTCCGTCAGGCTGGAGCGATAGCCGACAGTGAGCGCGTGTTCGCACCAAATCCAGTCGAATCCTTCCTTCGCCATGCCAAGCGCGATGATGATGTCTACATGGTCGCGGCTGGTCTTCTGGGCGGGGTCTTTCAGCGCCGCTGAAACGCGGTCGCGCTTGTTCGGGTCATCGTCCACAAGGTCGGCGATGCGAAGCGTCTTTCCGGCAGGCGTCTTGACGAGCTGGAATCCGGTCGCGGGGTCGGTGCCTTCCCACGTGCCGAGGCCGCCCAGGATTTCGTCCACCTCTCGGATTTTGTCCTTCGTGCTTTCGCGTGCGTTGACGTTCGGGATATGGATGATGGTCTTCTCGTTCGGGTCGAGAACGTCGAATATCGTCTTTTCGTCCGGCCCTTCCTTGCGGATGTAGGACCCGGAATAGAAGAAGTACCCGATGTCGAGCTGCTTGAGGAACTCATATCCGTTGAGCTGCTCGTAGTACGTGAAGGTGACGGTGTCGAACTTCGACTCGTCATGCGGTGCCAGCACCGCTTCCGCGTCGCCCCTGAAATATGACCCCGTCATAGCGACAATGTGCGCCTTGTCTCGGGCGATGAGCTGGCCGAGGTGACGGCCTAGCACATTGTCCTCGTCCGCCGAAACGTGGTGGAACTCGTCGACGGCAATCACGCGGTTGTCGAACTTCTCGACACCGAACTTCTCCACCGCAAACCGGAAGGTCGCGTGGGTGCAAACCAGCACCTTGTCGGCACTGTCGAGGAACGCGCCAAGGGAATTAACCTTGCCGCCGTTATCGTTGCCCGGCGCGTCACAGAGGTTCCATTTGGGCTCGACGTGCCAGTCAGCCCAGAAGCCGTATCGGGTCAGCGGCTCGTCGTGAAAGCTCGCGCCGATGGTCTTCTCGGGAACGACGATGATGGCCTGTTTCAAGCCCTGGTTGTGGAGCTTGTCGAGCGCGATAAACATGAGCGCGCGGCTCTTTCCCGACGCTGGCGGCGACTTGATAAGAAGATACTGCTCCCCGCGCCGCTCGTATGCGCGTTCTTGCATCGGCCTCATGCCAAGCGCATTGGACTTGGTGGATGCGCCGCTCCTTGCATACGAAACAGAAATCGAAGGGACAGTCTTGTTGCTGTCGGTCATGCGCGGGCTCCCTTTTTCGACTTCCTGCCAGCCGCACCCGCTGACGCAGTCATCTTCGTGTACAGCTCGAATAGCTTCTCGAGTCTCTCGGTATCGTTCCTGAAGCGGCGACCGATATAGATGCGCTCCAGCACTTCATCATTCTGCTCATGGGAATGACGCAGGTCGTCCGGCATCGTCTCGGGGTCGTAAAGGTCCGCGATCGTCGCCGGAAAATGATGCTCGCGCGCCAGCAGGATGTCTTCGGCGCAGCGGGTCAGGTCAGCCTTGTTCTTGTCCGTCAGCATCGGAACAGGAAATGTGTTCCATCCGAGGGTGTTGGAGTACGAAAAGTCGGTGCGCATACGGACACACACGGTTGAAATCCAAACCCAATGGAGTCGCGATGCAACAAGCGCCATTGTCCAAAGTGGAGCATCGTACAGCGCGAAACACTTATTCGAGATCACACTGTTGTTACTTAGGAGGTCAATCGGCAGGTAATCCCTGTTTTCAGACGACACGACGGGAATGGCTAGGAGGTGTCGCGAAGAGCAGTTCATTTCTCGGAACTGGTGCGGCCTATCCAGCATCCCGTTTGCAATGGCGTCCTTAGACTTTCCTCGTATCTGTGAGCCTCGCTCTATTCGGCTCGCTATATCCGAGATGGCGAGGACGTTTTCAGAAGGGTAGCTCTCAAACCAGAAGCAGAAACGCGGCTTAGCATTGATGACCTCTGTTGAGCCATAGAATCTCCTCGTGAGGTTTTGCGGAACTCCGCTGACCAGGTATCTATTCTTGTCGTCAAGACCAAAAAGCAGATGCTCAGACAAGCCGTAGTAGTTGCCTTTGACCATTTGCGGGACTGTGGAGAGGGGCTTGCTTAGCGGTGCCACCCAGTAGTTGTCTTGCGGGAGCAGATAGGCGTTGATATTGGGCGTGCTGGTTCTAACGTCTCCGTCGTAAATGACGGGCTGCGCCGTTCCACGGGTGGCGCCAACGATTACAACAGTCACGCCCGCGTCATGCTTCGCCAGATTCGACCACTTGAACGAGCGGACAGCGAAAGCGAATTTCAGTCCATCGGCGAAGAGCGGCTGCCAGAAGAAGGAAATGTGTTGTCCCTGTGCGATGCTGTTAGTAGCAACGAATGCAAACCGAGCGTCAGTATGTTTGGCGTATTCGTTGGCTTTAAAGAACCAAGCACATACGTAATCGAGTAGCCCCCACTTCTCTACGCGGCCATGGAAAACACCTTGGAGTTCATCCTTCTGTTCATCGGATTTGCGGGCGTTTCCCTTATAAGGGGGATTGCCGCAGATATAGGTTTCGCCGCCAGCGTTCTC
>CAYXEY010000220.1:0-8257 GCA_964464105.1 uncultured Planctomycetaceae bacterium | reverse complement strand
CGGCAGTATGACAAACCCCGCGTCGGCCGCGGAGTGCGACAGCATGCCCGCCAGCACGATGGCCGGTGTGACCCATCGGGCTGCAACCGAATCAACCAATCCGCGCAGCGCGGTTTCGATCAGCCCACTGCGTTCGGCGACGCCGATGCCGATCATTGCGGCGAGCACCACGCCCAGCGGCGTGAAGCCGACGAAGGTGGGGACGATCTCCATGAGGAATCGGCGGAGGTTTTCCGCGGTGAGCAGATTGACGGCCGTTACAGGCTTGCCCGTGACTGGGTGCGCCGCCGAGAAGCCAGATCGTTCCGCGAACCACGAGCAGATGGCCACGGCGACGGCGAGCAGAATGAAAATCGTCACCGCATCAGGCAGGGCGTTGCCGATGCGCTCGATGGCATCGAGCCAGCGCGAGCGGCGAGGCGTGTCGTTTTCGCGAGCGGAATTCGAGGTGGATGACACGCCGCCGATTCTAACGGGGGTCTGGAACCAGCGTCTGCGGGTAAGGCCCAGCTGACTAATCGTTGGGCTGAGTCGTTGCAGTTGGGGGCTGGGGCTGCGATGTTGCAGCGCGCGGCGCGATCGTCTTGGGCATGCCCGAAGTGGGTTTCGCCATCGCCGCACCCGGGGACGTTGGCGCTGGTCGTGTGGCGGCGCTGCCCATCGGCCGCGATGGGGCATTCACGACGGGTTGCGAGGTGCTGTTGGCCGCTGGTCGTGTGGTGGTCGAGGGCTGCACCGTGGGACGGGCATTGGGCAGCGCCTTCTCGACGGGCGGCTTTTTGCCGCCGGGAATGTTGGGCTGCGGCGGTGGGGTGAGCGAACCCTTGATGCGCAGGATTCGCTTCGATCCCTGGGCGATCTTCATCTCCTCCTTGTCGGACCGCATCACCTTTTCAAAGGCGGCATTGCTCCGGATGGTCAGTTCGATCAACCGGCCGTTGGTCACATCAAACTTGATGGACCCGCTGAAATGAGCGCCCGGCATCGTGAACGGCTCTTCAGTTGTCTTCGTCGAGGGTGTGGAGGGCGGAGGCGGAGTTGGCATCGAGGTAGCCGGCTTTTCGTCCACCGGCTGCGACTGGACGATGCGCATGACCGGCGAGGAGGTGGGCTTTTTCGATTCGTTGCCGTTCGTATCCGGCTGCGGATCCTGTGCGGTTGCAACTGCGAAGTTGAGCGGCGCGGGGCTTGGAATCGTGTTCAGCCCGGGCATCGCAGATACCGATGGCATTGCTCCTGTCGGAATGGGCGACTTCGAAATGTGAGGCTGTCGCTGCATCCGATCGGCTGGTCGCGACGTGGGACGAGTCGTCGGCCGTGGGATCGGCGGCGTGGTGTGTCGCGGAACCGCTCGCGTCGTCGGGTTGATCGCAGTAGGCGATTGAGGGGTGATCGAATGATGCGGTGCGGTGGTTGACGCCGGTCGCGTTGTGGGATGGGGCACAACGACGGGCGGTTGAACCTGAGGCGCGACCGGCTGTTTCACCGGCGCCGCTTTGAAAAAGATAACGCCAGTCAGGTCGATATTTGCGATTTCAGTGCCGTTTACGGTTTCGAGCGATCTAAGTTTGCAGGTGGTGTTGGTGGTGATCGTGCCGAAGGGAGGCTCGGGCTTTTCCCGCTTGATGACCCATTGATCCCCCACGCGCTTCGGCGCGCCGGGCAGGAACTGCTCGCCCATCGAGTACAGGAGTTCCTGCATGTTCTCCGGGGTCACCAATCCGTTCTCGGCGGTCTTGCTCTGCCGGCTGTCGGTGGGATGGGCCCCGGGGCCGGGCTGCACCCTCATGACCGAGACCGCGCCGGTTTTCCCGTCGAAGTCAAAGCCGGCCTTGGCTCCGGGTACCTTGGCCAGGCCTGAAAGCTCACGCGGCGGATGGGTGTGCTTGAGCGAGTCGAAGTCGACCTGTGCCATGTCGGTTACGACTTCGCTGGCGCTGTAGCGATCGACCACCCATTCGAATCGCAGCAGCGCGTTGTTATTCACCGGCGCGGGCTGGGTAATCGTCTGTATGACCGTCCGCCGATCCTTGAAGGTCGTGCTCGACGGCAGTCTAAACATTTGGGTGTGGATGGCGACATCGTCGGTGATGTCGTTTTCGATGACGTAGTAATAGATGTCGCCGGGCTTGCCGCGGTACTCGATGCGCACGCCCTCGTCTTTGGGCTCGTCCGCCCGCACCTGAGCGAGAATCGAATTGCGCACGAAGGGCGCGAATCCACCGGCGAGTACCAGCAGGGCCATCACAATGAGCGGCGCTCGGCCTCGCAGGGCGTGGATCATGCGGTCGAAATCCGTGGGATTCTCAGAGCATGGGGATTATCGCACGAACGCGCCGCGCGATCAGCCGCTGATGCTGTCGATAGTGACCTTGATCAGCTTCTGGCGGTGGCCCTTGTGCAGCTTGTAGCCCTTGCGCCGGCGAAACTTCACGATCTCGAGCTTGGGCCCAAGGGCCGCGGCGTTATCGATTCGAGCGGTCACCTTCGCGCCGCCGAGGTAGGGCGTGCCGATCTTGGAATCGGCGCCGTTGCCCAGCATGAGCACGCGATCGAGTTCAACCGTGGCAGCGCCGTCGGCGAGGTCGCGGTGCTCGATGTAAATCTGGTCACCCTGCTGCACCCGATACTGCTTCCCGCCGTCTTCAACTATGGCGTACATCTCTAGAGGCTCCTTTTCAAAGTTCTGAGTCGGGTAAGTATCGGGGACTTAAGGTCCTTTGGCAAGGGGCGAGGGTGTGCGTGGAACCACCCTTCAGGGCCGTTATTGATGACATAAGGCTCGCAATAACAATCGCTTACGGCGAAAGACCGGGCAGTAGCCCGATTCCACGCTCTATTGACGGGGGTGGCAGCGCTGATGGAGCGACTTAAGCCGAGTTGTATCGACCTGGGTGTAGATCTGCGTCGTGGCCACGCTGCTGTGTCCCAGCAGCTCCTGGACGATGCGCAGATCGGCCCCGCCTTCGAGCATGTGCGTGGCGAAGCTGTGTCGAAGCTTGTGCGGACCGACGAGGCCCAGGATGCCCGCGGTTGCGGCGTATCGGCTGACCAATCGCCAGATGTTGGTGCGGTCCATTGGCAAGCCCGTGCGGGTCACGAAGATCGCGTCAACCGTCGATTTCGAATCCACCAGCGAGCCACGCAGGCCGCTCATGTATTCGCGAATGGCGTCGATGGCGCAGCGTCCGATGGGAATCACGCGCTCCTTGCCACCCTTGCCAAACACGCGAACGTAGCCAACCGTCAGATTCGCATCCTTTATTCGCAGGCCCGCGAGTTCACTTACCCGCATGCCCGTGGCATATAGCGTTTCCAGTATGGCCCGATCGCGCGCATAAAACGGCTCACCCGGCTTGGGCGCCGCAAGCAGGGCTTCAATCTGATCGTGGCCCATGGTATGCGGCAAGCGGAACCACTTCTTCGGTGTTTCCAGCAACGCACCGATGTCCTCAACGAGGATGTTCACCAGGTAGAGGTACCGCAGAAACATCTTGACCGACACGAGGTGCCGGGCAATCGACGAGAGGGCGAGCTTGCGCTCGGCCAGCCGCACGAGGTATGCGCGGACGACGAGCGGAGTAATGGCGGAGGGAGCGCAGATATCGCGATCGTCGAGCACGGTGACGAACTCGCGCAAATCCCGCCGGTAGGCATCGATGGTGTTGTCGGCCAGTCCGCACTCGGTGGTCAGGTAGGCGACGAATTGCGTGAGCAGTCGCGGCCAGTCAGCCGGGGAATTGGCCGGCGGAGCGGGCGCAAGCGGCGCAAGAGGTCGCATGGAGGGCATGGCCGACATGGAGATTTACCTCGCGGCTGCGACCAGCCTGACGGCGGCGGGTCGCTGAATGGCGATGTTGAGCTGGTAATAGATGGGGCAGGCGGTGTAGTCGCCCAGGCACTGCTCGAAGACGTCGCGAATGCGATCGAGGTTGAACCGGGCCGCGCAGCGGGTGTCGTTTCGTTCGAAGTGCGGGCACATCGCCGCTGATTCACAGCCGTTCACACCCGTGCCTCCGATTGATGTCGCGCGAAGCCGGGCCGCACCGCCCGGACCATGCGCTGCATAGGTATCGGCGGGGCGATGGATTTTGGTTCAATCGATGCGCGGCGAGATGGGTCGCAAATAACGTGAAAATAAAAGGATGCGATTGATTTTGTGTGGCGCGACGAGGGGCGATTCTCTAGTCTTCGCGATAGGGGCCGTCGCCCGCCCAGGGAAGGGCGGGCAATCTGTCTTGAATGCCCTCAACTTGGTGAATGTCGATTGATAGGGTCTGGTTCTGCCAGATTTCCACTTGCCGGATCTGGATATCAGCAAGGGTCTCTCGCGGGTCGCCTTGGCCGGCCCAGGGCGTCGCAAAGTGGCCCGGTTCGCCGAAGCGCTGCACGAACGGATCGTTGCTTGCGGCCCGAAATGCGGGGTCCATCAGGTCTTCGAAGCGGTAGAACTGGCCGCGATGCTCGATCAGGCCCATCGACGGGGCGCGAGTGGGTGCGGGTGGAGGATTGGTGAGGAAGACCGCCGCAATGGCAACCAGGCACGCAACAACTGTAAAGACTCGGCGAGCCATGAAACACCTCCCACTTCGCATTCGATACTACCGCCGATTTAGCTAAGCGTCGCGGTCTTTTCCCGAATTATGCCCGATTTCAGCCATTTGCCGGGCTCAAGACCTTTCTCCGCAATCTCTTCTATAATCGCCAATTCGGCCGGAGGAGGGGTTTCTCGTCTCGTCGCGGCCTGCATGAAAGGAAGGCACGATGTTTGGAAAACTGGGCGATATGGCCAATTTGCTGAAGAACGCACAGCAGATTCAATCACGGGTTAAGGAGCTGCAGGAGAAGGCTGAAACCATGACCTACACCGCCGAGAGCGGGGGCGGGGCGGTCTCGGCGACGGTCAACGGCAAGCTGGTGCTGATGAATCTGCGGATAGCGCCCGAGTCGGTGACTTCGGGCGATGTCGAGATGCTCGAAGACCTGGTCAAGTCGGCGGTTGCCGCGGCGCAGCGCAGGGCCACAGAGGGATTGAAAGAGCAGATGCGGGAAATGACCGGAGGAATGAACATTCCCGGGTTGGAAAACATGCTGGGTTAGCCAAGCCGTTTCTTCCGCCCTCGGTGGCGGACGACGAATCGCAAGTCATCTGTATGATCAAGCACACTTCGTCGGCCCCCACAGAGGGGGGCCGCTACAGACATGCCTGATTCAACGCCGCCATCATTGACCCGCCTCAAGGAGGAGTTCACCCGGCTGCCGGGCATCGGCCCGCGGAGCGCCGAGCGGCTGGCGTTTCACATCCTCAAGAGCGATCGCGACACGGCCCTGGGGCTGGCAAACGCCATTCGCGACGTTAAGGAGAGCGTGCGGCATTGCCGCATCTGCTACAACCTGACCGAGGCCGATCCGTGCCCGTTGTGTACCGATCCCAAACGCGACAGCGGTCATATTTTCGTGGTGGAGCAGCCCAAGGACGTGCTGCTGCTGGAGGCCACGGGGCTGATCCGCGGCGTGTACCACGTGCTGCTGGGGCACATTGCCCCGCTGGATGGCATCGAGCCGGCCGATCTCACGATTGATGCGCTGGTCGCGCGGGTCAAGGCTGGGGGCGTTGAAGAGATCATCCTCGCCTTGAATCCCACGCTCGAAGGCGAGGGCACGGCCCTGCACATCAAGAGCGTGCTGGCCTCGACAGGCGTCAAGATTACGCAGCTTGCCCGCGGCCTGCCCGCTGGGTCGCAGATCGAATACGCCAGCCGGGCGGTGCTTCAGGACGCCATCGAAGGCCGCAAGTCTTACTGACTTAACACAAAACCCTGACGCCGACTCGCTACGCGCGCTGACTACTTCCTGGTGCGCAATTCGTCGCGAATCTGAGTCAGCAGGATTTCGCTCGGAGTCGGTCCGGCCGGGGCGGGTGCGGGCTGCTCCTTCTCAAATTTCTTGCGGGCGGTGTTGAACACTTTCACGATCATGAAAATGCAGAACGCGAGGATGACAAAGTTAATCGCAATGGTCGCGAAGTTGCCGAAGCGAACGGCTACCTCGGCCTGGGTCACTATGCCTGCCGCGTCCTTCGCTTCTTGAATGAGGACGTACTTGTATTGACTGAAGTCCACCTTTGCGACCTGGCCAACGAGTGGCATGATTATGTCTTCGATCAGCGAGTTAATGATCTTGCCGAAGGCGGCGCCGATGATGACGCCGACGGCCAAGTCGATGACGTTGCCCTTCAGTGCGAATTCGCGGAACTCTTTTAGAATTGCCATGTGTTGCTCTCCTCGTCCCGCCCGGTTGGCGAAAACGGTCCGGCGGTTTTGGACACTCTAACGCGAATGCCGGGAATGGTGAATATGGGCCTGGGGGCGGCCAGGGGAGCTAATCCGCGGGCTTCTTGCGCCGCCCATTGGACTTGTGTGTTGACAGACATTGTGCCACGGTGAGGTCCTGCACCGGCAAGTGGACGCGCTCGTCGATCAGGGCGATTGATTTCGCGAGCGCATCGGCCTCCTGCGGTTTTTCCGTGGCGGGCCGCTGAGGCTTGCAGGCCTTCATGACTTCGGCCACCGACAACTGCTCCGGCGGACAGGGCAGCACGAAACGATCCTCGCCGTCGCTGGTCACCCGGCAGAGCACGCCGGCGGTCGTCAGGCGTTCCAGCATTCGATTGGCCGATGCCCCATGCAGTGCCGTGCGCGAGGCGATCTCCGCCAGCCCTGCCGGGCCATCTCCCGCCTGGAATCGCTGCGCCACAGCCAACACGACCGCCAGCGCGTCGGTCGGCGTGAGCACCAGTTCGTCTTCTACGGGCTTTTCTTCCAGCGCGCGGCGGCCGTGTGCCGCGGTGTGTGCGATCTCCGCGCCGAAGAGAAAGACCATCCACGAAAAATTGAGCCACATGAGGAAGAGCGGCAGCACGCCGAGGATGCCGTAGAGGTTGCCGCCCAGTACGAAGCGGTCGACGTAAAGAGCGAAGAGCCATTTGACCATGAGCCAGAGGATCGTGGCGACGAGCGCGCCGCTGGCCGCGGTCTTGAGCTGGACGTGCGTATTGGGTAGCAAGCTATAGACGAAGGTCAATACGAGCGTGCCCACGACCATCGGCCCCAGCCAGCCCGCGCCGAATCCGACCCATGAAACGCCGGGTACGTCGCGCGTGGTTTCCAGCACGCTATGGCCCAGGTAATTGGCGATGGCCAGGGCGATCGGGCCGAGGGTCATGACCGACCAGTAGAGCAGGATGCGCCGCGGGACGCCGCGATTGCGCACGGCCCCGAAGACGCGATTGAGCGAGTCCTCCATGGTGGTGATGAGCGAGAGGGCGGTCCAGATGAACAGGAATGCGCCAATGGGGCCGATGCGCTGCAGGGAAAGCTTGGTCTCCACCGAACTGACCAGTTGTTCGATGTAATCGGCGGCCGACTGGCGGCGCTTTTGCGCATCGGGCTCGCCGGAGGGCTTGTTGTCGACCGCGTCGGTGGCATAGATGATGGACATGCCGGTGGACTGCAGGAATGCGCGGAGGCTCTCCTTTCCGTCCTCCAGCGCGCCGACCTGCTTGGCCACGAGCAATCCGAGCACGAGAATGGGAATGAGCGCGAAGATGGTCTGAAACGACAGGGCCGCGCTCATGGCAAAGACGTTGTTTTGATTAAGCCGGCGGGCGGAATAGCGCCAGAGGCGAAGCTGAAAATGCAGAAACGACGCCCAACGGCTGACTTCCACTCCGGGGCGCGTCAGCAACTGGAGCAGTCGGTCGATCATGGCTGGTCTCTGCGGTTGTATCGGACGCACGAGGTCGCAGTTTAGGGCGCCCGACCCGAACCGCGGTTCGACTATATTCTAATGGTATGCATCACCAGCGACAGGATAGAGTCAGTTTAGAACTTGCGCGGCTCATAGCAGCCGGTCTTCCGTCTCATCCGGAGTGGGTTTCGCTGGCGCGCGAGAATCTTGAACGATGGAGCGCTCGCAACCAGGAGTCACCATCATTATTGCGTTGCTATTCTGAATGGCTGGATTTGCTGAATCGGCCGATTGTGGAGATTCAGGCAACGTTGACGGCCTGCACGGAAGAGGGGCAGCGACTTCGTCAGAACTCACCATTCGCCGGGGCCTTAACACCACAAGAAGTTTGGGACATCAAGCGCAGCGCCTATGACTCGGCAGCAACTTGAACATGTGATTCGAGCATCGGCCGCCATTACTGGCGCCGATCAATTCGTGATCATAGGATCACAGGCGATTCTGGGGT
>CAYXEY010000219.1:6929-8259 GCA_964464105.1 uncultured Planctomycetaceae bacterium | reverse complement strand
AGTTCGATTCAGAGTCTGCTCGAGATGCACAATCTCCCGTCGCGGCACACGAAGTGGTCCGCCGGCGTGCTGCTATTTCTCAAATCGTCTGGAATTCTGCGACCCGGTACGCTGCTGGCCCACGTGAACTACGCGGACGCCGACGACATCGCTCTGCTTGCGGAGTCGGGCGCGGGCGTAGTCTGGTGTCCGCGAGCGCACGCCTATTACGGACACGCGAATCACCGCTGGCGCGACATGATCGCGGCGGGAATCCCGGTGTGCATCGGCACGGACAGCGCAGCCGCAAGCGGCACGCTCTCGATTCTCGACGAATTGCGATATGTGCATCAGGCGTGTCCGGATTTTTCCCCGGAGAAGTTGCTGGAGATGGGAACTCTGGCTGGCGCGACGGCGCTGGGTTGGTCGAATCGCATCGGTTCGATTGCGCCCGGCAAGGCGGCAGAACTGGTTTCGGTGCCTGTTGATTCAGTTTTTGACGCTGACCCGGCGCGCGGCGTGCTGGAGTCGCAGTCGGTGGTGACATTGGAGTGTCACATTGGGAAGTTTGGGGAATTCAGTGAGTGATCGAGCAGAATCGTGATTGCCGGTCGCGGGTGCTTATTTAAGATTATGTCAATCATAATCTTGTGATTCGATCGGACTCTTCCCGGTGAAGCCCGACGAATTCCAGGCAAAGAATTCACAGCCTCACCGCGAAATTCCGTCCAAAAAATCGGGGCACACCGCTGGCCTTTTTATCTTGTCCGGTCGATGCCTTTCGATAGACTTTCCGAATCAGGCCAGGCGCTCCGGTTCCCCGCGGTTCCCCCCAGCCGCGCCCGGACCCTGGCCCTTTTTTTTCCAGATGAATCGCTATCATCCCTATTCGAAAGGCAGGGGAGTTCTCATGGCCGACGGCCCGAAGATTCACATCGACGATGACTGGAAGAGCGAGGCGGCACGGGAGAAGGAGCAGCTCGCTGAAAAGGTCGAGCAGCATGACGATCGGCCGCTTCCCAAGGCGGATTTCATGGGACTGCTGAATCTGCTGGCCATGCAGGCCATGGTCGGACTCGGCGGCTTCGCCGGCCCGGGTGGACAGGAGATCCCGCCGAACCTTGAGCTGGCCAAGCATCACATCGATCTCATTGACGTGCTCGATCGCAAGACCCAGGGCAACCTCGATCCCGAGGAGAAGCGGGCGGTCGATACGGCGTTGCATCAACTTCGCATGGCGTATGTGGAGATGGTGCAGGCGCGATCGGGTCGGCGGTAGGGCGCGCTACTCACACGCGGGGTGCCGCGGCGACGGCCGTTGCGTCGGCGTTTGACTTACGCGATGCACGTA
>CAYXEY010000219.1:0-6919 GCA_964464105.1 uncultured Planctomycetaceae bacterium | reverse complement strand
ATGGCCGCCGAAGGCCGCGGCCATGCCACCCGACGGGCGTCTATTTTCCAGTTTTGCGCGGGGCGGCGGTCTTTGCGGCCTTTTTCGTGGCCGTGCCGCCGGCGACCCGGGCCGGTGCCGCGGGCTTGATGTCGGGGAAACTCACGAGCGCGGTGCAGGCCGCGTCCTGAGCCTGCCGCATTTTGGACGTATTGGCCTGATTGTAGAAAAACGCAAAGGCCAGCCACTGGCCTTTTTGTGTTTGTATATACCCTGCCAGCGTGCGAACGCCCTTGATATAGCCGGTCTTGGCGAAGATGCGGCCGCGGGTGTCGGGCGCTCGCAGACGCTTGTCGAGTGTTCCGTCGATGCCGCTGGTGGCCAGACTGTCCTTGAGCAGCTCGAACGAGCCATTGCCGGCGGTGAACATGTATTGCAGCACGCGGGCGGTCGCGACCGGCGTCAGGCGGTTGTCGCGTGACAGGCCGCTGCCCTCGTCGATCTTGAATTGCTCCGCCGGTACACCAGTCTTTTTTAGAAACGTGGCCACCGCGGCGCGACCGGTCGCCCATGAGCCGGGCTCCTTGCCGCGAGAACCGAGCAGCTTAATCAAGCACTCGGCGACCATGCCGAGGCTGTCCTTGCCGGCGCGGGCCAGGGCATCGGCCAGCGGCGTCTTCTGCACCGCAATCACATGGCAATCGGCGGGGAGCTTGCCGTCAGCCTGACGAACCCGTCTTCTCACGACCTCGCCAGTCACGGGGATTCCACGCGCCGCCAGCACGGTCTTGAACACCGAACCCGCGAACATGCCAGGATCGCGCACCGAAATCGGCCCCATGGTCGCGCCGCGGGCCACCTCGCCGGTCAGCCGCAGGACATCCGTTTTGGCGTCGCGTTTGACGACAACCGACTGCTTGCCACCGGAAACCGCCTTGTTGTCAATCCGCAGTGCCGTGTTGGCCGGCGACAACGAGGCCTCGGGCTTGCCCTTGCCGCGGGCGATCTCAACATTGACGCAATTGGAGTTGAAATTGAGCGCGCCGACGGGGGCTTCGTACCACGTCTCATACTGGTCTGCCGGCCAGTTCGGATGGACGAATTGCTGATCGAAAAGCGAGTCGTCAATCACGATGTCGCCGGGCACGCGCTTTACGCCGGCGGCGACCAGCTTGTCGGCCCACTGATGGAAGACGGCGGTGATGGTCTGCGTGCGGGCCGCGGCAATGCGGTCGTCGCCCAAAACCGGGTCGCCGCCGCCGATGATGACCAGATCCTTGCCGGACAGCCCAAGTGTTGTTTGAAACTGGTAGCCCTTGCCAAGCTGGTCGATGGCGGCGGCGATCACGATCAGCTTCATGTTGGATGCGGGCATGAGCGGCGTCGTGCTGTTGCGTTCGTAAACGACGCGGCCCGTGGGCAGCTCGATGACGCACCCGCCGAACAGGCAGCGCTTCGAGGCGGTATCAATCAGCAGGCGGTCGAGGTGGCTCTGCCAGTTCATGGGAGGACTCGCGGGCGGCGGCGCCGGCTGGGCGAGGGCGGCGGTTGATGCGACGAGCATAAGCACGGTGAGAAGCAGGGCATGGCGTGTCATGATTAAGTCTTTATCGGATGAAAGGGACGACATGGCAGTCATGTTACGTCGGCATCAGCGGGGTGCAAACTGAATGCGCCGGGGTTTCGAGGGATCACGTCCGCAATTGCGGTTCTCCGCAGGCCGCACTGGCGGGTATGCGGCAAAAGGCACCTGATTCTTGATACGCAATGGCGGCGCCAATTGTTTTGACTTGAGGCAGACCTGTACCTACACTCGAAGCCGCGCGTAAGATCAGGCAACGGTCACGTGGGGATTCACCGGCCGCGCCGCACAAAGGTCTTTGACGCAATTCATGGAGGAGCGGGGGTCGGCTGTGTCCAGCGCTGTCCGACAAAAGCGAATTCTGATCGTCTCGCAACGGCACGATGAGCCGGTGCGCGCCGCCGCGTCTACGCTCGGACAGTCGGGGGGTGCCGTGACCGTCGTGCCCGATGCCTACCGCGCGATGGCCCAACTCGTGCAGCCGCCGGGGTTTGCACATTTGCTACTCGACGTGCGCGACATCGACGAAGCCGAACTGGGCCTTGTGACCATCGCCAGTCGGTATTGTCCGGGCACCGCGGCTGCCGCACTGGACCTGCCGGGGATCGAGGCCCGGCTTGGTCGGCTGGCCCCGTCGTTGCGGGTCATGGACAGCGCGACGCTGGCCCTTCGAATTGGCGATGGCCGCCTGCCGTCGATGACGGCTGGGCCGCGGACCGAGTCCGCGACGGCCGCCTCGGACGACGACTCAATCGCACATTCGCTCGGCGTCGATGCCCAGGCGGGGGCGTCCGACAATGGCGATCGCTGTGCGGGCGGTAACGAGGTCGATTCCTCGCCCGTCGCGGCGGCCTCGCCGACTGAGAATGACGTGCCGATGTATGAGGCCGTTCGGGCCCGTATGCGCGATGGCGCCGCCGCCCCGGTGCGCAGGCGTCCGGGCGAGATGGCCAAGCCGCTGGCCAGTGCCGGGCTTTCGGGTCCGCCGGGCGAATCGATTACCGAGACGGGTGTAGAATTAACGGCGGCGGAGATCGATGCCCTGCTGGCGATCGACCATCCGCCACGCGGCCGCAAAGAGGAGTCGGCGTCATGATGACCGCAGGACCGGTTGCAGCGCGACTTCTGGTCATCGGCGACCTCGACCGCTTGCGCGGCGTCGTGCGCGATTGCTTCGCGCCGCATCCGATCGAGGGGGTTCGGAATTACATTCAGGGCGTCGCCGAGATCAAGCGCGCTCCGACCAGCGCCGTGCTGGTGGGGCACGATCCGACATGCCGCCAGCCGGAGGCCGCGATTGCGGCGATGAAGCAGGTTGCGGGAACGGCTCCGGTCGTGTTCTGCTGCGAGCCGGCTTACGAAGGCTTGGCCAGGAAGCTGGTGGCGGCCGGGGCGGATGATTACGTGATTTTCCCGCCGGAGCCGTCTGATCTCGAACGCGCGCTCAAGATGCCTGGCCGGCAGACCAAGTCGCGCTGGCTCAGCACGCCCAGCACCGTGCCGACACCGACGGCCGAAGAGCTGGCCCGGCTGGCGGAGCTGCTGCCCAACCTGAGCGTGGCCGATGCGCGGACGCTCGATGCCATGGCTGAGCTGATCTGCTGCGCGATTCGCGCGGACAGCGCGACGGTCCTTTTTGATTCAGTAGTGGGGCGCAGCGGTGATGGAGAAGAGGGTCGATCCGGCGCGATTCTGATCGAGCCAATCATGCGAGGTCCGCAGGCCGTTGGACAGATTCGCGTGGGCAACAGTCGCGCCGGGGGGTTCAGCCACGAAGACACAGACAAGCTGCGGCACTATGGCGTGCTGTTCGGACGGCTGCTCGAAAGCGCCGCGAAGGCGGACGAGTGGAAGCGGCTGGCGTTTGTGGATGACCTGACGGGTTTACCCAACCGCCGCAGGCTGGCCGAATTTCTGGATGAGAAACTCGGGGCGGCGGCTCAGTCGCGCACGACGGTATCGCTGCTCATCTTCGATATTGACGACTTCAAGAAATACAACGATCGCTACGGCCACGACGCTGGCGATGAGATCCTGCGCGACACGAGCCGGCTGTTTGTGCAGTGCAGTCGCAACACCGACCTGGTGGCTCGCTATGGCGGCGATGAGTTCGTGGTGGTTTTCTGGGATGCCGAAGCGCCGCGATCGCTTGGCTCGCATCACCCCAGTGAGGTCGTGGCCGTGGTGCAGCGATTCCGCGAGGCCCTTCGCAAGCACACTTTCAGCAGGCTCGGGCCCGAGGCCCAGGGCTTTCTCACCATCAGCGGCGGACTGGCTCAATTCCCCTGGCAGGCGCGTGATGGCGATGAGCTGATCGCCGCGGCCGATCGGGCGCTGCTCCAGGCCAAGACCGCGGGCAAGAACCGATTCTGGCTGGTGGGTCGTGGCGACCTGTCCGAGGACGGATTGGATTCGCTCAAATCATCGACATGACGGCGTGATACGCCAGTCAATCCCGGCAACGAGGCATTGAACATGCGGCTGATTGAATCGATCAGGTCTCATCGGGTTCGCTTGTTCGTGTTCGCTGTCGCTGTAAGTCTGTCCGCATCGACCGGCTGCACCGCGACGGGATCGACTGAATACCCCGTCGATATTCATCAGCGCATCGCCCGTGCGGAACGATCGCGCATGGGCGGTTCTGTCAGGACGGCTCGTTCGCGCGAGGTTATGGCGCGTTCAAACAACGATCATTCCGTGAGTGCCCGAGCCGACTGGCGTGGCGACGTGCTACTCGCTGACGTCGGCGGCGAAGCCACCGAGACAACCACTTCCGGCGGGAAGCTGAGCACCGATCCCGATGAAATTCGCATGGCACGAGCGCCTCTTTCGTCGTTTCGCTCGACGCTGAAGCGCGACATCGACGAGCTGCCGCGCGAAATCTGGCGCGACACCAAGCGCGTCTACGGAAACCCGGTCAACCTTGCCATCCTTGGCGGAGCCTATGCCGGTTCGCTGGCCATTCAGAAGACCGGCCCGGATGACACGGTCGAGCGGCATTACGACCGGCACGATCGCACCTTCAATCGCGAATGGAGCGATGCCTTCGGAGCGATCGGAAATCCCGGCACGCACTTCGCGCTCGCCGGCGTGTGGTACCTCGCGGGCCAGCAGGGCGGCGACACCAAGACCTATGAAGTCGGCAAGACGCTCTTCAGCGCGCTGGCCATCAACGGCGTCACGGTCATGCTGGGCCAGACCGCAAGCTGGGACAAGTCGCCCAATGGCGAGTGGGGTACATTTCCCTCGGGTCACACTAGCAGCAGCTTCGTAATGGCCAGCGTGCTGCACCATGCCTACGGACACGCCGTCGGCATTCCGCTTTACGGCGTGGCCACGCTGGCCGGCGTACAGCGGCTCGACTCGCGCGAGCACTACTTCTCCGACGTGGTCATGGGCGGCGTGATGGGCACGCTGATCGGACACACCGTCGCCTCGGGCCGCGAACCCGAGTTCTTTGGCTGGAAGGTGATGCCATACGCCAATCCGGAGACGGGGGCGAGCGGGATTGCCTTTATGAAGACGAAATAGAAAAAAGCACGCAGGCACTGAGGCACGAAGGGTAGAGTCGGTCCCGGGCGCGTCATGAAGTTGCGGAACAAGATCTCACGCCGGGCGCAACTCATTTCAGCAATCGCGGTCGCGCTGTTCTTTGGCGGCGGCTGGTTGATGGTGTGGAAGTGGCCGCATCTGAAGCTGCGTTACATGATGTTTAGAGCCGCGCCGGAATTGAAAGCGGCGATGGCGAAGCGGGCTCAGTGGCTGACGCTGCCCGATTCGGTCCCGGCCGCTTGGATTCAACTAGACCTTGGCATCGTCTCACTCGATTTGCCTGGGTCGATTGAAAAGTTCGAAACGAAGGACTCGAAAGCGGTAATCATCGACACGTCACTACTTTCGGTCGTTGTCCCAGAATACTTCTCAGGCCGCGAGATCTCGGAAGACCTCCGAAACGCACACGCTCAACTTCTCGGTCCAAAGGACCGCTGGCGAGACGCCGGTTATGTTGAGTTCTGTCACGCCGCCGGCTTTGCGTCCTCTGATGATTTTCGGTGGGACCTCTCACTTGATGAGGTCCATTCGCTTCAGCACCTGCTCTTCTTTAAAGCAATGAATGCAGGAGAGTTTACCAAGACGTTCCACTTTGACGGTCCGTATTCAAAAGGAATCATGACGTGGGTGCCCCCGGGAGCGCTATCAAACTTCCAGTTCGGGTATGCGCCGACTTATGCAGCAGCAATGGATGATCAAGACAGTGTTGTTTTTTGGTTCATGCCGAAATCGGCTGGAGGCGAGCACCTTGTGGCGGCGGTGATCTCGTCGGTGCGATTCCCTGAAAAAAGATACTGCGGCTCTGCCGAGGATTTGACGCGGCACCTGGAGAGCCTCGCAACGAAGATGGTCGCCGCAACTCAGCCGGCTCAACCCTGAAGAATCGCTTCGGCGCTCTGCACGGCCGTGGGCAGCTCTTCGACGATCTTTTCGATCTGGGCCTGGTTGATATTCACGATCTTCAGCATCTCGTCATCGATCTGCTGTCCGGCCGCGGTCATGGAGAAGCCGATGCCGGCCCGGCAGGCCAGGGTGTCGGCGATATAGACCAGCGTCGGCAATTCGCGGGTGTCGGCGGCCAGGCCCTGCGGGGCATGGTGATAGCCGATGGCGGTGCACAGGCTGCGCGGGAAGCGCCACTTGCCGGCCAGGGCCGCGCCGAAAGCCTGGTGGTCGGCGCCGATGATCTCGGTCTCGAGCGCGCTCCACGAGGCCTCGCCAGTCTTCGCCCGGGTGAGCACTTCGGCGAGTTTGCGCGGGAAGACCTGCCGTTCGACCAGCAGGCCGAGGTCGTGAATGAGTCCTGCCAGGAAGCTCTCTTCCACCGAAGGCCGGCCCTGCGCCGCAGTGAGCATGCGCGACGCCACGCCGACGCCAATGGAGTGACGCCACACTTCGACCGGATTGAAGCCCTCGATGGCCGTGCCGCCCTGGAAGAGCCGCGTCATCGATGCGGCAATGGCGATGTTCTTCACCGCTGAGAGACCCAGCAGCACAATGGCGCGGTCCACGCTGGCGATCTGGCCCGGCAGTCCGTAGAAGGCCGAGTTAACCACCTTGAGGATGCGTGCGGCCAGGGCCGGATCGTTCTTGATGACTTCGTGCAGGTCCCGCGCTGTCGATTTGGGATTCTCCACGATGTGGATGATCTTCACCGTCACTTCGGGAAGCGTCGCGATTTCGCCAACCTGGGCTATGGCATTGTTCACCAGCGTGTCGGTCGGCTTGGCGGTCATCGTGGACTGCATATGTCGGCCCCTCGGTTGGCGCACGCCGCTCGCAATTGCGCGCGGTCCGGCGCATTCC
>CAYXEY010000218.1:0-8277 GCA_964464105.1 uncultured Planctomycetaceae bacterium | reverse complement strand
CCGACTGATAGACGTCGACGTTGACGTCGAGGGTCGCACCGCTGGGCACGCGTGCGCCGAAGACCTGGATGCGGGCCAGCTCGGCCGTATCCTGGTTGGCGATGGTATAGCTCAACTCGCCGTTCAACAGCTTCTTGCCATTGAACTGCGTGGTGTTGGCGATGCGGTTGACCGCTTCAAGCAGCGAGTCGACCTGCAACTGATTCGCCTGGATTTCGGTGTCCGACAGCGCGCCTTCGTTCGCCGACTTGTTGATCAAGCCGCGAATCTCGATCAGCAGGCTCGACACCTCGCCAAGGGCCGCGTCCGCCGTCGAGATGACGTTGATCGCTCGCACCGAGTTGTCGATCGCGCCCTGCAGACCGACCAGCTCGGAGCGGAGCGACTCGGAGGCGATGAGGCCTGCCGGATCGTCGGCGCCGGTGTTGATGCGCAGACCTGAGCTGAGGCGCTGGAGGCGCTGGGTCAGATCATTGTTGTTCCGCGAAAGCTGATGCATCGCCTGAAGGGACGGGATGTTGGTATTGATCCGACTCATGATTCCTCCCTGAAGCGTCCGCCATCGATCCCTCGATGGCGGCCTGGCACACAGCCTTGCGTGCCACGCGACGCGTCTCATGTCTGATTCGGACATCGCGAAGTTGGAACTTCGCCATGTCAACCGTTCATCGGGGCGTCACCCGGTGACCGGCGTCGTTCACCGCGGGCATTCAAATGCCCAATTCGGTCACGACTGACCGTCCTATCGGGCCACGTGTGAACGGACTTTCATTAGCCGGAAAAAAAGCGATCGAATTTGGAATGAAGTCATGCAGAGTTGCAAATCCGGGAGAATGGGTGAATTGTCGAGCAGATTATCGGAGCCTAAACCGGCGGCAATCGAGCAGGGATTGAAATCGAAAAACTGATTCTGGAAAAAGTCAAAGCGGCTGTCGTCGAATTCGAAGCATCGTGGACGTGGTTCGGGCCGTCGGTGGGTTGTTCTGCGTCGCAAGAAAAATGTCAGCCTGCGATGTGTGGGCCACGGCCTGGGCGAATTCGTCATCGGCAAACGTGGATCCCGCGGCGGCGTGCATTTCGAGTGCGATCTGCAGGCCTAGAACCATCTCGCCGATCATCGCGGCAAATTCGCAAACGCGGGCTTTCTGGGTGGATGTCTGCAACTGGGCGGCGGCGATGATCTCGCTTCCGCATGCTGGTAAATTGACGCACGTCGCAATCATGCCATGGCGCGGATCGCCCAGCGAATCGACGTTCAACGCGGGGAGTTCCAGCGAAGCCGACGCATCCGCGGTCCGGGCCTCGATCGCTCCGACGCCGCCGAAGAGCTTGCGGCCGTTGACGCGGGCCAGGTCGAACAATTCGCGGATGCCCCGAATCGCGGATTCGATTCCCTGCTTGCGCCAATCCGCATCGATGGACGCGGCCGGCGTGAAGTAAGTCTCCATTTCGACCAGATGCAAAGCGACCTGGTCGAGCACGGCCTCGGCCATGCGGAGCTGTCCGGCAGCGCGTTGCACGTCGGTAATCTGGGCGGCGAGTGCGCCGGCCTCATTGTGATTCGCTTGCGTGGCGGTCGTGCTTGCGGAGCGCGACGTAGACTCGCGATCCAGGTCATCGGTGCGATAGGCCAGCGCCGGCGGACGGCCCGGGTTCACAGGCGATGGCCGCTGCCGGCGCGAGGCCGGTCGGCCCGTGGCCAGCAAGGATGATATAGGGGGACGCCTTCGACGCACGCTGATCTCCGAAGGCTCGCTGCGCCTTCCACGAACGAGGCCTTGCCGCGCCAACATGCCGGGCGCGGCAAGACCAACATAGTTATACGAAATCTGAATTCGTCATGCCAATTACAAGTGGTGAGAAAAATCATGTTTAGCGCGAAAGGAGCGACAATTCGGTGAGCGACATCGCCAACCGTCGCCCCGTTCTCGGACGGCCCGTGCGGCAACGCGCGAATATGGCCGTTCGCGGGCCCCTGAGTTCAACCCACACCGGACTTTCGCCGCGTTGACGGGCGCGACATACTCCCCGCGTGACCACGGTTCCCGACCCATCCCCGCTGCCGACATCCTCCCGCTCGCCAGTTTTGTTCGTCGTCGGCGGACTTGCAGCGGTCGTGCAGCTTTGCCGCGCTGCGTCAGGTGCATGGGTTTTCCCCGAGTGGCTCGCCGCGATACCTCAAATCGCCTTAATCTCGCTTTGGATTCAGCGCGCATTTGCGACACGCAGCTCTACCGATGTTGCCTTGACGGGACTCGTTGCACTGGCCTCCATAGGCCTCGGAATCGCTCATCGAAGCGTCGATGCCGCGGTCACGGGACCCGCGCTCTTTGTTCTTGCTTGCCTCGCTGTGGCCTGGTTGCGTGAGGCATTTCGATTCATCGAAGCCATACCCAATGATCCGAAGCGCCTGCTTCGCGCATCACTTCCCGTCTGGTTCGCGGTCATGCTCGTCGCAGCCGCACTGCTCTCGCTACCGATCGCCACGCGCTCCTCCGTGCCTGACTACCGGCACAACCTCCTGCTCCACGTTGCCCACAACGCCTTCGCGTCGGTCTCAGCCGGATGCCTGACCGGCTGGACCAGCTATGGCTTCGGCGACGACTACACCCGCTTCGGTCAGGCGGTGCTCTGGCTGGTCACGCAATTTTCCGGGTGTCTCTTTGCGGCCGTCGCCCTGGCCATCATGCGGCCGTTTCTCCGACGACCGATCAGCCTGCGCGGACTCTTCATCTGGGCGTTCGCAATGCAGGCCATCGTCGTGGCCATCTCGTTTCCGCAATGGGCGCCGCGCGACACGCCGTCCACTGCCGCGCGAATCTGGTGGGGCGCGGTCCATGGCGCCGACGCAATGTGGAACACCGGCCTGATCCTGCGGCCCAACGGCCTCGCCCCCTACCTGCTCTCCGGGCCCATTTATGCACTTGTCACATTGGTCGCGCTCGCGGGGTCGCTCGGCATCCCTGTCCTTCATGACTTGATTCGCGGCGGGGCGGCGCCATCTGATCCGAAGTCGCCATCCACTCGGACCGCGGTTGCACCGTGGCTCTCGCTCCCCGCGTGGGAAGCCGGCGCGGCCTTCTGGTTCCTTGTCGCCGGCGCGATCATCCTCGCGGTCTGCGAGTCACCCGGATACATGCCGGACGTACTGACCTTCACCCGCCCCTTCGAGTTTGGCATGCAGCAGATGTCCCTGCGCGACGACATCGGCCTTCCGGCCCGCGCGTCGCTCGCGATTCACATCTCGGCCATGCTCCGCTCCACGGGAATCCAGAGCATCGCCCTTGCCGAAGGCGGGGTCACCATTCCCTCCTACGCACTCATGCTCGGCTGGATGATGGTCGGCGGATCAATTGCCGGCACGGCGGGAGGGCTTCGACTTTCGACATTGATCCTGCCGGCGCTGTATTGGTTCTCGAATCCGAGCGCATGGAACACCCGACTCGGCGGATCACCGACGCGCGCCTCGCTTGCGCGCAAACTCGTTCTTTTCGCGCTCTTCTGGCTGGTGCTCTGTGCCGCGACGATCGGCATCCTCGGTCTGCTCACCGACGCCAGCACCTATCAGATCGTATTCGACGGCGTGGCCGCGCTGAACAACGTGGGTTTCACCACAGGCCTGATCGTGCACGTGTCATGGCCGGGGCGGGTCTTTCTGATGATCGTCATGATCGCGGGGCGGCTCATTCCGCTGTACTTCTGGGCCGGCATTTCGGATCGCGTTCAAGCGAATACAACTTCCTGATATCATCTCTGCAATTGAAACCCAAACCTCCGGAGCAATCAGGCATGCCCTCTCGATTCGCCACCAAGTCTTTCGTCTCCATGACGGATCTCACCCCCGATGAGCTCAAGCTCGCCCTTTCCACCGCCGCGTCGGTCAAGCGCGAGCCCGACAAATTCAAGTCCGCCTTTGCCGGCAAGACCCTGGCCATGATCTTTCAGAAGCCCAGCCTGCGAACCCGCGTCAGCTTCGAGGCCGGCATGACCCAGATGGGCGGACATGCCATCTACCTCGGCCCGACCGACATCAGCATCGGCAAGCGCGAGACCACCGAGGACATCGCCATGGTGTTGTCGCGCTATGTCAACATCATCATGGCCCGCGTGTTCGGACACGATATCGTGCAGGACCTCGCCAAGCATGCGACCGTGCCGGTCATCAACGGCCTGTCGGATCATGAACATCCCTGCCAAGTATTGGCGGACTTGCAGACAATCGTCGAGCGACGCGGCAAGCTGGCGGGCCTGACCTTCGCCTATGTAGGCGACGGAAACAACATGACCCACTCGCTCATGCTCGGCGGAGCGCTGTCGGGCATGAACGTGGTGAGCATCAACCCGCCGGGCTACGAGCCTGCCAAGGAAGTGGTCGCCGAAGCGCAGAAGATCGGCGCGGCCCATGGCGCGAAGATCACCGTGACCAACGACCTGGCCCAGGGCATCAAGGGCGTGGATGTCATTTATACGGACGTCTGGGCCAGCATGGGCATGGAGCACGACGCCGAGAATCGCAAGGCCAAATTCGTGCCCTACCAGGTGAACGAGAAGGTGCTCGCCCAGGCGAGTCGCGACTGTGTGGTGCTGCACTGCCTGCCGGCGCACTACGGCGACGAGATTACCTACGGCGTGTCGCGGACGCCGAACTCGGCGATCTTCGATCAGGCCGAAAACCGGCTCCACGCCCAGAAGGCGCTCATGCTCCTCCTGGCGGGTCTGGCGTAAGACATGCCGATCGTCCTTTGAATGTGGAACGCGGAAGTCGGAAGTCGGAAAACGAAACTGAACCCAGATCGAAATTCCGTGTTCCGCGCTCCGACTTCCGCGTTCATCCAACCAGCGGCATAACGCTCGGATACCACTATTTTGTCTAAATAAGTGAAATCCCACGGGATTCCGCGATTTGTTTGCCTCGATTGCGGCGATGCGATACGATATTTCAAAGGATTCCTTCCCTGGGTCCGGTATTGCTTTGCGACCCCCTACCGGGTGAGTGGTCACGCCAATGAAGCTGCATTGTCCGCGTTGTGAGAAAAAGCTCTCCATTCCCGACAAGTTCGCGGGCAAGGCGATACGCTGCCCGGCCTGCAACCGCGCGTTCAACGTGCCCAAGCCGCAGGTGGCGCTGTCCGGCCCCGGCGGTGCGGCCGTCGATCTGGAGAACCTCGCCGCCCTGGAGCGCGGCTCTTCGCAGATGGGCGAAGAGGAACTCGCCGGCGCCAAGATGGCCGATCATTCCAAGGCCAAGGCCAAGCCGGGTGAACGCACTTGCCCGCAATGCAACAAGATTACGGAAGTGCAGGACATCTACGTCGAGATTCTTTGCTCGCACTGCTGGACGCCGATCCCCGGCGTCAGCGTCGGCGACGGTTACGACGTCGGCGACACCAAGCTCGTCGGCTACAAGGGCTCCATCGCAACGGGCTCCGTCACGTTCTACAACGGCCTTGCCACCGCCATGGCCTATCCGATTCAGGCGATCGGTTCGCTGCTGGTCGCCGTGCTCGTCGCCATCGGCATCATTCTTCTGCCGGTGGCCATGATGACGGCCGTCGGCCAGACCGCCGAGCAATCCGCCGTCGGAACCATTGAAGGTGTGAAGCAGGCAGACCTGTCCGGCGTGCAGATGCTGCTGCGCAGCGTGTTCCTGGTCGAAGTGCTCTTCTTTTCGGCCGTCGGCATTCACGCGCTGATGGACGTGATTCGCACCACAGCAATCGGCGAGGAAAAGCCACCGAGCCTGAGCTGGCACCCCAGTCAGTGGGGCAAGAGCATGGTGGGTTACGTGTGCCTGCTGGGCTACTACCTCGTCATGACGTATGTCGTGGTTTTCATCGCCAACAGCGGAACGGTCCAAATTCCTTACAGCCTTGAAGAGGCTCAGACCATCTTTTCCAATCAAAACGTCATTATCGGCATGGTCATCATCTCGATCGTCATCCCCATGAACCTGATCGGCCTGGCCCTCGGGGAAATCGGCCAGGCCCTCAATCCGGTAAACGTACTCAAGTCGATCGGCAAGACGCATGTTCACTACCTATTCCTCGTCATCATGTTGTGTGTGTACGGCACTATTTGCGGCGCCGCATTTTTCGGCATTTTGACGTGGTTCCTCCCCAAGGTGGACGCGATGGCCCAGGGCGCGGGCAGCGGTGAATTGGGCTCGGTCGCCCTTGGCCTGCTGGCCTGGGGCCTGGTCATGGGCTTCACTTTCTATTCGATGTATGCCCTCGGCCGCATCCACGGCCTCTTCGCCCGCACCTATCGCAAGCACCTGCTCTTTGGCGAGCGCTGATTCACCATGCCCAACCTGGCCAAAGACGGCGTCACCTACCAGACCTTTGACGAAATCTATCGCGGCGGAGCGCCGGCCTGGGAAGTGGGCCGCCCCCAACCCGAAGTCGTCGCGCTGGCCGAGGGTGGCTTCTTCACCGGGCGCGTGCTCGACATCGGCTGCGGCACGGGTGAAAACGCATTAATGCTCGCGTCGCGGGGGCTGGACGTGCTCGGCATCGATCAGATCGAACCCGCCGTGCAGCAGGCTCGCGACAAGGCAGCGCAACGCAAACTCTCAACGCGGTTTAACGTCCACGACGCCCTCAATCTCGTCGCACTCGGCGAGACATTCGACACCGTGCTCGACTCAGCGGTGTTTCACGGATTCTCCGACAGCGAGCGTCCGCGCTACGCCACAAGCATTGCTTCAGTGTTGCGCCCCGCCGGACGCACGGCCATGATCTGCTTCAGCGAAGCTGAGACGCGCGAAGGCGGCCCGCGCCGCGTGACCCAGCAGGAAATCCGCGACACCTTCAGCACCGGATGGGCCATCGACGAGATTCGGCCCATTCGCTACGCGGCCCACCTCTACGCCGACGGCGCCCGCTGCTGGCTGACTCTGATGCGCCGCGTCTAAATCGAATTCACTGGATCAGCCGGTCGTCAGCAGTGCCACGAATCCTGCGACATCCCGTCCGTCAAGCGTCCCGTCGCGATTGATGTCGCAGAGATTGCGGTCGCGCGACGACAGCAATTCAATCGGAGACGTCAGGTAGGTCACAAAGGTCGGCAGATCAGTCAGAGCCACCTGGCCATCCAGGCTAACGTCGCCAATGGGAGGAAGCGTAATCACCCAGCCGCGGATGATGGTTGGATCGTTGTGTTGAATCGACTCGCCCGCCATGAACCGCCCATTGGGCGAAATGTCGTTGACCACATAGGCATACCACGAACCGGTGGACGTGCCGTAATCCTCGTTGAGCATGGCCGGCAGGCTGCGCATTCCCTTCAAATCGGTCCAAACGAAACCGATGTCGCCGGTGGCCGGGCTGCGCGCCGAACCCACGATGATGCGGCCGTCGGCGCTGACGGCCGTCGGCGATCGCGTTGAGGAACCTCCGGGCAAGTTGCCCAGGTCAGACATGCCGACGCTCGCAGTCCAGCGAAAGGCGCGTTCGTTGCCGGCGGCATCTCGCGAAGCGCCGACAACAACCTGCCCATCCGCCGACACCGCTGTCGCGCGACTCTGCATCGTTCCTGGCAAACGTCCGAGCCCGACCAGCCCGGTTGCAATCGTCCAGCGAAATGCCTGCAGACCGTCGACTGAATCGGATACTCCCACAATGACATGCCCATCCGCCGACACGTCGGTGGCCTCGCCATACATCGTCCCGCCGATCAAATTGCCCAGGCCCACCGCGCCCTCCGCTGCGGTCCATCGCACTGGCTGTGTTCCCTCTGCCGTGCGAATCCGTCCGACAATGACGCCGCCGTCATAGGAGGCCGCGGTCGCATACAGATCACCGACGCCATTCGGAAGATCTGGCAGATACTGAAATCCACCCGACTGCGACCACGCAAACGCCTGATCGAACATGGCCAGAAGTTGAGTATTCCAATAGGGTGCACGACCCACCAGCGTCTGCCCATTGCCGGACATCTGCTTGACCCATGCGTTGTAAAACGCACCATCCAGATCGCGAAGCAGGGCGGAACTGACAAACGGTTCTCGGGACCAGAGAAAATCACTCGGATCGGGCGGGCTCGTCCAATTCGTATCGGAGTATCCGACGACGACGGCGCCGTCATCGGAAACTGCCTTCGCATGGGTCGTCCGAATCTGGCCCGGATCGGTGACGTGTATCGATATGAAACCGGGCGCCTGGGCCGCGCCCGGCGAGACGGCACAAGCGCCGAGGATCGCCATCATCACTGAGCCATTCACGCGTCGCCACCGAAGGATGTCAGTCTTGAATCGATTCATGACTGGTACTCCAAGTC
>CAYXEY010000217.1:0-8277 GCA_964464105.1 uncultured Planctomycetaceae bacterium | reverse complement strand
CTTGTACGATGCAGCCCTGGCGGAAGACGTCGTGCAGGACGTGCTGGTGAAATGCACGGCGTCAACGCAGGACGACGCCCCGGCCGGCAGTCTGCGCGGCTGGCTCTACCGTGTGGCCCGAAATCGATCGATCGATGCCCTTCGCAAAATGAAGCCCGAGGTCCGGCTCTCGGCAGCCCAGTCCAGCAGCGACATCTGGCGGAACGGGGCGGCCATCCTCGACTCGGTCACCACGCCGGCCGGCAAGGCGATCAAGACCGATCGGGCCCAGACCGTGCAGCGGGCCATCGAAGCCATGGACGACGATCTGCGGATCGTGGTCATATTGTATTTTTTTCAGGGCTTGTCGCGCGATGAGCTGGCCGAGGCCATCGGCCTGAGCCTGGCCGGAGCCAAGGCCCGCATCGCCCGGGCCACGCGGCTGTTGCGTGAAAAGCTCCATTCGCTGAACGACTCGTCGATATGAACTGCGAGAAAATCGACGAATGCCTGATTGACTTCGTCGAGGGCGCGCTGGCCGACGCCGATGCCGAGCAGGTCCGATCCCATCTGAGCGAGTGTCCCTCGTGCCGCCTGGCTGCGCGGGACACGCGCGAAGTCATGGGCATCATGGACGCGGTGCGCGACCGGCAGGAGCGGGTCTGGCGCGATCAGTCGGCCGCGGCGACCCGGCGAGACGACAGCCGTCTGCATCCCACGCGCGACTCGTTCAGCCGGCTGGGCGATTTTGAGATCGTCGGCGAGATGGGCCGCGGCGGCATGGGCGAGGTCTACCGGGCGAGACAGGTGTCGCTCAACCGCGTGGTCGCGCTCAAGGTCATGCCTGCGGGCATGCTCGGTTCAGCCTCGGCCGTCGCCCGGTTTCAAAAGGAAGCCCGGGCCGCGGCCAAGCTGCATCACACCAACATCGTGCCGGTCTATTCGCAGGGCGTGCACGACGATCGCTACTACTACGCGATGGAGCTGATCGACGGGGCCAGCCTGGGCGAGCTGCTGCGCGACGAGGCCGATGCGTCCTCCGCGGCGGCGCGAAACTGGAGCGCGATTCGCGCCGACATGCGCGGGGTCGCCCGCCTTGTCGCCAACGTGGCTGACGCATTGGATCATGCCCATCGCTCCGGCGTGCTGCACCGCGACATCAAGCCGCAGAACTTGCTGCTCGGCGCCGATCGTGAGCTGCACATCACCGACTTTGGTCTGGCCAATGTGCTCGACGAACCGAGCGTGACCCAGACCGGGGAGATGGTCGGTACGCCGGCCTACATGTCGCCCGAACAGGTCGATGCCAATCCGCACGCCATCGATCGCCGCACCGACATCTACTCGCTTGGCGTGACGCTGTACGAAATCCTGACCGGGCGGCGTCCGTTCGAGGGTTCGACCCGCGAGCAACTTGTGGCGCGCATTCGCACGACCGAGCCGGTTCCGCCGTGCAAAGTCGCGCCGGATACGCCGATCGACCTGGACACGATTTGCCTGCGGGCCTTGGAAAAGGACCCGCGTCGGCGATATCAGACGGCCGGTGAGATGGCGGCGGACCTGCGGCGCTATGCCGATGACCGTCCGATTTTGAGTCGCCGGGTGAGCTGGATTGAGAAGGGCGTCAAATGGGTTCGGCGGCACAAGGCGATGACGACGATTGTCGCGTTGGTGCTGACCATTTCAGTCGGGCTGTCCGTATGGACCTACCAGTCGCGGGCGGCGCGGCATCGCGAGGCGGACAGACTGGTGGAGGAGGCCTTCCGACTACTGGCGTATGAGAGCTATCGCGAGACCGAGGAGCCTGAGAAGTACTTGAAAACGGCGGAGGAGCTTGGTCCAACGAACCTTGCACGATTCCTCGAAGTGTCGGCCCTCTGCAAGCTGTTGAGCGACCAGCGAACCGCTGTGGCGTTGCTCGAACGCGCTTCGACTGCCGATCCTGAGAATACTGAAATCAGGTATTTGCTGGCGTGGGCGATGTGGCGTGACAACAAGAAGGAGCAGGCCATCGCATGCATCGCACTGGCGGACATCGCCGGAGGTGCAACAACACCGGCGGGGCACTTTTTCCGTGCCCAGGCGCTGGTCCGGCATCAGCCTGAACAGGCATTTAAGAGTTTCGAGGAAGCCAAGAATGCCCGTCGTGGATACGCCCAGGCACTTCTGCATCTCGCACGTGCGTACAATCATTGGACCTATCACCACCGCAGGGACGATCGGTTCTCACAGACCATTGGGAGCTTGGAAAACGCCGTTCAGCTGCAGCCTGGAAAGGCCTATCCGCTCTACCTGCTTTCCCTCGCCTATCGAATGTCGGGCGAAATTAATCGGGCGAATGGCCGGGATCTGGAAGAAGCCGGGAAGCGATTCGGTTCGGCATTGAAATATGCAAAGGATGCGCAAGAGGCCGAGCCGCAGAATCTTCTCGGCTACGCCGCAGAAGCCGAATATTTGGAATCCCAGCAGGATTTTGAAAACGCCATCGCCGTTCGAACGAAGTACGAGCCGCTTTGCCACGCCCCCAACGAGAAAATCGATCTTCTTCAATATCGCTGGCGGGACTATTACTGGCTCGGGCGGTTCAACGAGGCCTCGAATGATCTCGATAATCTCGTGAAGCTTGTACCGCCGACTGACCCGATGCAGCCGTGGTACAAGTTTGGATTTGTCGCATTGCTGGAGGCGGAGCAAGGCAGGCTGCCCGAGGCACAGAAGCGCATTCGCGAGATGACCGATCTCAAGTCCCCCCGGCGCGCGCTCAGTGCCGCATCGTTTCTTCGCCTGCTCAACAGCGCCGCCGAGGCCGACGCGCTACTGGCTCGCGAAAAGGCGAATGCCGATTGGAGTTTGGAGCGGATCGAGGGCGCAGGCAAAGACTGGTGGGAGCAGGTCTATTCCGTGGCAGATGGATCGAGGTCGGTGAATGACCTCAAAATGCTGCTGTCGCCGGACGCCGATTCGTCGGTCCTGGCGCCGGCCTATTTCGTCGAGGCCTGCCGTCGTCTTGCCGCCGGCGACCGGGCCGGGGCAATGGAGAACCTAAGGGCCTGCGAGGCGACCTACGACTATCAGGACTTCTCCTACCTCGCACGCGCGATTCTCGGCAGAATGGAGACCGACCCGCTCTGGCCCAAATGGATGTCGTCAGCATCAGCCAACCCCTGATTGGAAGGCTGAATCCAGAGAGTCAGGTCGGTCCCAAGCCTCGAAATCACCCTTTCCAACCACGATTTTGCGAAATAACTAGCCGCCAGGGCCGCCGATTCGTCTTCATTTACGACCGCAGGCGGTACAATCGGCTTAAACGGTCAACCCTCGCGCCGAACCCGGGAACGGAGCAGTAGCTATGGGCGGGCTTGCGCACGCTTATTTCCAGAGTGAGTCAATCTTCCGCCCAACATCGCTACGGCCCAGTCGCTGGTTCGCGGGCCTGTTGATCGGAGTCATGGCCCTGAGTGCCGCGACCCGACCGGGCATGGCCCAGCCTGCCCACGCAATCGACCCGCTCAGGACGCCATTCTTCGGGATCGATCGAGACTCCGTATCGGTGACGCCGACAAGTCTTCGAGCCCGCGACATCCTCGACAAGGAGGGCCCGCACGTCGTCATTCCTGGCACCGGCCTGGGCATGCTCAGCCTCATGGATGAGCTGGATGATTTCTCGGTTAACCGCAATGTGGTCACGTTCGCCGATCACTTCGTCATCCTGTTCAGCGTCGACAAGGCCAGCACCGGCGGAGCGCAGCCGGATGATTTTCTTTCTGATAATAATCGCCCCTTCAATGTGCGCGATCAGGCTGAGAAGAATCAAGCCCACGGCGATATCTTTATGTCGACCGAAACGTTCACCCGGCTCGGCCCCGACCCCTTCATGGGTGACGATCTGCCGATTCCACATGCATCGCCGAACAACAATACGCTTGTAAAAAATCAAGGCGACACCGGCGGCGTCGACCTCGACCTGGAGAAGGACATTCCTCCCGAAGTTCCAACGGACACAATTGATCCTTCGGACGAGTTGGACGGCATCTCGGAGAAGGACGCATCCTCGACATTCGCATTCGGAGTGCCGGCCACTCCCGCCATCTTTTACACCCTGCGCAACGGCAGCCCGTCGCTGACCACGCTGCCAGGCACACCACCGAGCGGAGCGAATATCTACTTCGACCTCAATCCGTTCGCACCCGGCACTGAGCAGGTTTACGCACTGGCGGGCGCGCTCGGACTTCAATCAGGAGCAACCGGCGATGACATCGACGCGCTGGTGGTGTTCGATAATGGCGATGGCGTTTATCAGCCTGCCGTCGACCAGGTCATGTTCTCGTTGAAGCGCGGTTCGCCTTCACTGCTGGGAGGGCAGTTCAGCCCGGCGGACATATTCATGCGCTCAAACGGCGTGACCACGCGGCTGGCCACGGCAGCACGACTGGGCCTGGCGATGACCGACAACATCGACGCGATTGAAGTAAAGGTCACGACAGATGTGACGCAGACGCTGTTGGCTACCGCGATCTTTGAAGTGATGCCAGGCGATTTCGATGGAAACGGCAACCTGACACTCTTCGACTTCATTTCGTTTAGAAACTGCTACGGTGGAAGCGGCGTTTCCTATGACACCAATGGCGTGGCGACGATTCTCGTTTCGGTGGGGCCGGGCAATGTGTTTTCTCCCGCGCAGGCGCCCATTGAGACCGGCGACATCGTTCGATGGACCTGGATGGGCGGGGTGAACAACGTCGTGAGCGGAACGCCGGAAGCCGAGGACGGTGCGTTTTCGTCCGGGGCGCCGACCGGCGTTACGGGGACCGTGTTCAATGTCGCCTTCGGCAATTCGATGATGAACCTCCACCCTCGTCACCAGGGTATGTACCCGTACTTCAGTTCCGCAAACCCAAACATGACGGGGATCATTCATGTCGAGGCGCCTCCGTGCGCCGTCGATGATCTCGATTACGACGGCGATGTGGATTGCGCCGACTGGCACCTCTTCCGCTCCTATTTCCAGCATTTCAATGGGAATGTCAGCTTCGTTCCGCTGTCGGTTCCCGAGTTCATTACCGTTCTTCTCGGCGGACCGGGGCCGGCCGTTAACACCTGCTTCGCGGATATGAACGAAGACGGCGTGGCGAACGGACGAGACATCAAGCCATACGTTGACGCCATTCTGCCCTGACCGCATCCGTCGGCGTGATTTGGCAATCTGGGGCATATACCCTTAAGATTCGGGGTCGTTTAAAGCAATTTGACCCCCTGAGGATGCCTCACCCTTGTCCAGTATCCCGCCCCTGAATACCGAAGAACGCGCCCTGCGCGAATCCGCCATTCTTGAATTCGTCAAGACCCACGCCGCCGGCGAAAACGCCGATTTGTATGCCAGCGTCATTCGCACCTGCTGCCGCATGGCCCGGGACCAGGTCAACCGTGGCGATGTGAAGCTCGTGGATCGCGCCCTTCAGGAGCTGCGCTACGCTTTCAAGACCTTTGACCCCTATACCCAGGTGCGCAAGGCCGCCATCTTCGGGTCCGCACGTACGCCGGAAGATCATCCCGATTACAAACAGGCCCACCTGTTCGCCGAGAAGATCCGACAGGCCGGTTGGATGGTCATCACCGGCGCCGGCGACGGAATCATGAAGGCCGGCCATGGCGGGGCGGGGGTGGATGCCAGCTTCGGAGTCGCCATTGCACTTCCATTTGAACAGCGCACCAATTCGGTCATCGAAGGCGACAAGAAACTGGTCAACTTCAAGTACTTTTTCACGCGCAAACTCGTCTTCACCAAAGAGGCCTCGGCCGTTGTGCTGTTTCCCGGCGGATTCGGCACTCAGGATGAAGGCTTCGAGGTGTTGACGCTGGTGCAGACCGGCAAGGCGCCGATGGTGCCCATCGTCATGGTGGATGCGCCCGGCGGAACGTACTGGCAGCATTGGCGGACTTATGTGAAGGCCGAGCTGCTTCATACCGGCATGATCAGCGCCGAGGACATGAACCTCATCAAGATCACCGACAGCGTCGAGGTCGCCACGCAGGAGATTCTGCGGTTCTACCATCGCTTTCACTCGATCCGATACGTTCGCGACAAGCTGGTCATTCGCATGAACAGTGCGCTGCCGCCCGGCACGCTCGCCGAGCTGCGGCGCGATTACGCGGATATCCTCGACGGCGGCACGATCGATGAGGCCAGCGCGCTGGCCGAGGAGTCGGTCGAGTTTCCCGACAAGCCCAGGCTGGTGATGCAGTTCAACCGGCGGGCGCATGGGCGATTGCGGAAACTCATCGATCACATCAACGCGGTGGATGCGCCCGCGAACATGGCCGTCGCGGCTCATTGACGGGGAGACTGGCAAGAGGCGCCCATGCGTCGGATTCTGATGCTCATCGCAGTGCTGGTCATCCCCCCGATCGGGGCGGCCCTGCTTGATGCGCGCGCACAAATGCCCAATCGGTTCGCCGAGGTGGAGGCCGGAAGGCTCTATCGCGGGGGTTATCCCAGCGGAGAGCATTTGCAGTCGCTCCAGATCCGGTACAACATCAAGACCATTGTCAACTTAACGGATGCCCGGGCGAAGGCCGGCAGCGCTGAGTCGCGCACCGCGGCCGAAGAGCGCGAAGCCGCCAGCCGGCTGGGCATGAACATGCTGATTTTCCCTATGCCCGGCAACGGACAGGCGGTCTTCGCGGTGCTCGACGAAGCCGCCGACGCCATCTCCAACAAGCAGAACGGGCCGACCTATTTTCACTGCGCCGCGGGGAAAATGCGGTCTGGGGCGGCCCTGGCGGCCTACCGCATGAAGCATTGCGGCTGGTCCTACACCCGGGCGATGGATGAGGCCGGGGTGTATGACCTTGGCGGTGATTCTGAAAATGATGTCGCGCTGCGGCAGCACCTTCGAAAATATGCTATGTATCTGCGCGACCGGCACGGGATTTCCTCGGCGATTGAGGCCACCGGTCCACAGGGCGAGGCGCAGGAACCAACGGAAACGCACTCAGTGAAATGAACACCAAGCTCTCCAAATCTCCGAAGCCGCCGGCGGAATCAGCCATGCCGTCGCCGGGCATTGATGCATCAGGCGACGATGCGGGCACCATCGCATGCGAAGCATTCTCCGGCGGTTCGAGCGATTATCCCCTGGTGTCCGCGCGGGATGATGAAAAAACGACAGTTGTTGATGTCCGCGGCGTGCCGCTGGGCGCCGGCGTGTTCCAGATGATCGCCGGGCCGTGTGCCGTGGAGTCGAGGGATCAGTTGTTTCGCATCGCCGAGTTTGCGAAGCGATGCGGGGCCCGGTTCCTGCGCGGCGGGGCCTTCAAGCCGCGCACGTCTCCGTATTCGTTTCAGGGCCTGGGCATTGAAGGATTGCGCATTCTTGAGGATGCGGCGAAACAATTCGACATTCGTATCGTTACAGAGGCCAAGGACTGCGCGACCCTGCCGGCGGTCGCGGAAGTCGCCGATGTCATTCAGATCGGTTCGCGAAACATGCAGAACTTCTCGCTGCTCGAAGCGGCGGGGCGGTTGCGCAAGCCCGTGCTGCTGAAGCGGGGCATGGGGGCGCGGCTGTCCGAGCTGTTCATGGCCGCCGAGTACATCGTGGCCCAGGGCAATCCGAACGTGATGTTGTGCGAGCGCGGCATTCGCACATTTGAGACAACCACCCGCAATACCTTTGACGTCGGTGCGATTGCAATGATGAAGCGCCGCACGCACCTGCCGGTCGTGGCCGATCCGTCGCACGGCATCGGCATTCAATGGGCCGTGCCGGCCATGGCCCGCGCAGCGGTGGTGGCCGGTGCAGACGCCGTCATGGTTGAGATCCACAACGATCCGCCGCATGCCTTGTCGGATGGTCAGCAGGCCCTCACCTTGCCGGAATTCGAGCAGCTTGCACGGGAAATGGGAGAGCTGTCGGAATGGATGCGGGGGAGGCCGGCGTGATCGGCCGATGGGGCTTTGCAGCGTAAACCGTTGTGATTCAGAAGGTTGCGACTGCTCTATAAAAACCCCGCTGGGGGCTAACGAAATCGCAATCATCGCTTGACAGGCCCGGATTTGGGGCTATATTTACCTTCGGTTCGGCTGCAAGGCTGAACCGGGTTCTACCATCCCGACTGTTCGTTGTTCGTGCCGAGCGATCGGTTTCCAACGGATGACGCAGGGGCAGGCGGGATCAGCAAAAGGCGGCAGGGGTCAGGGCCTCACGCGGTCATCAACCGCGGCTGGTTGAAAAACCGGTCGAAAGGGTGTTGACACGCGGGAAAGTGCCTGTATCATTGCCCGGCTCAGGTTTGCAG
>CAYXEY010000216.1:0-8292 GCA_964464105.1 uncultured Planctomycetaceae bacterium | reverse complement strand
CCAGCGAGGGCACGCGCACCGGGTTTTATACAGATGAATACGACGAGCAGTTGTATCGTCCAGTCGAGGAGATTCGCAAGGCGAACCTGCGCGGGGCCGATCTGCGCGGCGCGAATGTGGAGAACACGGACTTCTATCTCGTGGACCTGCGCGACGCGAAATACGACGCCGAGCAGGAGGCCCATTTCCGGCGGTGCGGGGCAATTTTGGAGACGCGGGTGTGACCTCGGCCAGAATTCGAGCGAATTAGAGAGAATGATCCTTCTTAGCCCGTTACACCCCTCAAATCATCCTGAGACTCTAGCTATCGTCTCCGTCTTGATATTGCCTCTTTGAGAGAGGAGACATTCTTGACATTGTCAATCCCGGATTCCTTGAAGGCGGCCTCGAGCTTATGTTTGCGGTCGCGATCGTTGGCGTTAAATCGCTCGGCAACCGAGTTGATCTTCTCTTGGTTCTGCAACTTAAATGCGTCTCGGAGCTCGATGTAAAGTGATCGAAGAACTTGAAGATCGGAAATCAAGAAACTGTGCAGTGGACGCAAATCGGATGGAGGCTGAATCTGCTTAAAGTCGGCCAAGTACTTGTCTATCTTTGAGAGCAATTCGTCTAAAATGGCGGCGATTTTTTGGGCCTTCTTTTCGCCACTTAAATCCTTGTCTTCAAGAATCGCACGAAGCTCGCCCTCTGCCTGACTCCCAATTGTGTCGACTTGAGTTTTGATGGTGTCGAGCTTTTCACCATACCGATCGTATTCCTCTTTGGAGATCTTGGAATTCGCACCGGAATCGCATCCACCCAGCAGAAGTACTTGAAATAATACACATATGAAGCACTGCAAATGCATCAGTGGTATGCATTTCGCCCCCTGCCGAGATTCAAAAAATTGATCCGGAACTTGTGTGCTAACCATGAACGGAGTATACAGGATTTCATTGGGAATTAACAAGCGCCGAAGCACGGCCGACTCGAAAGAACTGAGGGCCAGGCACAAGCCTCCAAGCTTGCCTATAACGAATTAGTGGAGTTGTTGAAAGGGCGTCCTAGTTCGCCAGGCGTAGTCATCGACACGAACTGCGTGATCAAGAGCGAGAATTCGAGTAAATCATGCGGAAGAAAAAAACAGATTGTGCGCTCTGCGGAACATATAGCGAGACGACGCGGGAACATTTCGTTCCGAAGTGCCTTTGGCCGGGACCACGCCCCAGCGACACAAAGACGATTCCATCATGTTCGACCTGCAACGAAGGATGTAGTGTCGATGACGAGTACTTTCGCAACGTGATCGCTATCGAGGCGTCGGCATGGGGACAGACCGCCCATGATGTTTTCAAGGGCGCGGTGCTTCGTGGCTTTCAGAAGAACAAGAAACAAGCTATCGCCTTGTTAAGTACAGCGAGAAGGGAAACCCAAGCTCTGCCGTCTGGAATCCTGTTGCCCAATAGGGTTAGCATTCTGGCTCAGGGCGCAAGAATCGATCGTTCGTTCACCAAAATACTCCGAGGTCTTTATTTCAATCATGCTGACAACGCGTTGACCGGCACGACGTTATTGATGGACCAAGGTGACGAAGAAAACATGCGTGCGGCATATGCGCTTCTCGAAGGCATGTCGCCTATTCAATCCTTTGGCGATGAGGTTTTTGAGTGGCGTTGCCAGTCAGGACTTTTGTTCGAAGACTCAATCCTGTGGGCATTTCGATTCTACCGCTCCAGATGGTACTTTGGCGTGACGCGAGAAGCTCATTCGCCTGCTACGGAAGAAAACGCATCAGAGATAATTGGTGAGCCTATCAAGATGAATTGACACTTCTTTCAAGTTTGTATTCATCCGTAGGCGATCACGCACGTAGCAACCGCAACGATATCCTTCCCATCCGCCGCCGCATCTCCGTTCATGTCCGCGGCGGCCACGTGGTTTGGATCGGCATCATCCCCCAGCAGCACGGACACGAACGTCTGCATCTCCGCCGCCCCAATGTTGCCGTCGCGGTCGAAGTCGCAGCGTGGGTACACGACGAAATTGGTCTGGGTGGACTGGGTTTGAGTCGCGGATGCGCACTGACCGCCGGGCGCGGTGACTTTCTCAACGGCCGTGACCAGGTAGCTGCCCGGGGCCAGGGCGCCGGCGGGAACGTCGGTGAAGCGGTTGGCGATGACCGGCAGGCAGATGCCGCCGCTGTTGCGGATGGACCAGTCGATGTGAAAGTGCGTGGGGGTGACCCAGGTTCCCACCGTATCGCACACGCTGTAGCAGGACGAGGGGAAGGAATCGGCGACCCGCACCGTGACCGGTTGAGTCTCCCATGGCGCGGCGGGCGTCGCCGTCAGTTGCAGCGCCGCCCGGGCGGACGTTGAAACCAGGAGCAGCATCAAACCGCTTGCACCATGGAATCTGGACATGGTCGCCCTCCCTCAACTCTCCCCGTTTCCATTAGTGCGGCGAAACCAGTCCCTCCGAGCCCGGTTAAGCCACTCGGACTCACTAACCGTCCGCTTGCCTAACCGTTGCGCCGACTTATTACCGCCTATTGGCGCTACGCCTCCGCATGCCCACGCTGAGGAAGATCAACGAACCCGCACCGGCGCTGAACGGACAAATCGGTCCACACAGTGAAGTGACACAACCATTCCCATCGGAATCACTGTTTCCGCTGTCACTGCCGTCGCCGGTCGCATCGGGCGAATCCGGGGCGCCGCATGGCGTCGCGGGGCCTCGCAAACCTTCAAATAGTAGGTTGAGCTCGGCAAAATCAAGTACTCGAAACTGATTGCCCGCATCATCGGTGACGGTAATCGTTCCCGGCGGCAAGTTAAGAATCTCCCCGGCAGTGTTTGCGAAGGCAAAACCAATCAGCGTGGCCTCGACCTCGACGTGGTAGTCGGGGTTTTCGTTTGCGGACCCCTGCGCTGATGCAGTGGCGCTCAATTCGATCGTCGTCTTGAATCCTTCGGACTTGAAAAGATCAGACGTCTCCGGAGAGTTCGACAGATATCCGGGAAAGTCCTTGTTGAAGTCGTGCGAACCGGCGCCGACCATCGCAGTATCAAATTGCAGTGTCGTCACGATGTAATTGGTTTTCGTTGCGTCTGTCGAATTCGGCGGCTCCATCCATGCGGCACTGGGGCTCAAGGACGCGTAGTAGCGGTTGTTCAGCGCATTCGAATTGCCGGCCTTATCGGCATTGCTCTTGCCGCGGAAAATCATGAATGGCCGGACGGCTCCGCCAAGGCAGGAATTCCCCGTGAAAAAGAGCTGGCCGGTGTAGCGCGCGTAGGCGCTGGGTCCCGCGTCGTTGTTGAGCGCGTGCGTCGGGGTGATGGCTGCGCGGGCACTCGCCTTGAAGGTGAAAATGGTGAATTTCGAATCGACAGGATCGGAGGATGGCGTCAGTTCCGCATGGGCCTCGGCCAGCAGGCTCCCGGAGCTGAGCATTTGATGGACCGGCAGGCTGGGCTGGTTGCCAACCTCACAGCTTTGCTGGAGCGACGGGTCCACCAAATAGCAAATAGTAGAGATATTCCTGGATGCAGTCGCCGTGACGCCGGTCTTGGGCTGCAACTGGCTTTGGGTGTCCACTTTAAGGCTGTCGGGGCCGCCGCCCGTGTCAGAGCGGCTCGGGACGGTCGCGTTGACCGTCAGGTCGTACTCGCCGCGGGCCGCCTCAATTGATAAGACAGACACTCCTGAAACAAACGCCAAACTGAACATGAGCGCTCTTGACATACGTCCCTCCCATCAAAATTGCAGAGCATTCATACAACTCAGTTTCCAGCAATCGTCAATCTCCCCGAATCCAGGGGCTACTTGATGAATGGACAGTGTCGTGACTTGGGTCTGCATTGTAACATCTTGAACCCCCAAACTCATTTCCTCGCGAAAAGCGTGCAAATTCGGGACTTCTGATCTGGATTGGCCTGCCTGCGCCCTCGCGAATAAACTGAGGCAAGCCGGAACACGACCGAACCGATAAATGACTCCCGACGCCAATGCGGCGACGGTGGGAGTGTCCGCATGCCAACGCTCACGGTCCTGCAAGGGCCGGACAAGGGGCGCACTTATCAGACGCCCGTCGATGAACCCACCCTGCTCGGGCGGACCAGCACCGTCGTGCCTTTGACCGACTTCACTGTTTCGCGGCGGCACGCCGAGATCAAGCCGGTGACCGGCGGCTGGGTGCTCGAAGATCTCAAGAGCGCCAACGGCACCTATCTCAACGGCAAGCGCATCGAGCGGCCCATTCGCCTGAAGCATGGCGACCAGATTCGCACCGGCGGCACGCTCTTCGTATGGGGCGGACGCGACGAGCGCGGTCTGCAACCCAGCCGCGGCATGCTCAACATGGCCAGTGACGTGATCGACCTCGACCTCGGCGGCAAGGTCGACGCCTCGATCACCAGCTCGGTGCCCACGCTCGACGACAGCATGATCCTCGCCTCGCCGGCCGCGGCCGAAGCCGTCCGCGCCTGGCGCGTGCTTTCGAGCATGCTCGAAACCGTCGGGGCCGTGCCCAGCGCGGAGGAACTTCTCACCCGCGTGATGGACATCCTGTTTCACGAAGTGCCCGCCGACAACGGCTTCATCCTCATGCGCGGCATCGGCGACGCGGGGCTGGAGCCGACCGTCGTGCGACACAAGAATCCCGACGGCGGCCCGATCCAGACCAGCAAGACGATCATCGAACACGTCATCCAACATCGCGAAGGCGTGCTGAGCTCCAACGCCATGAGCGACGAGCGCTTCACCGGTCAGCGGCGCAGCGGCAGCATTCAGGCGATGGGCCTGCAATCGGTCATCTGTGTGCCGATTGTGTCGCGCGACGACGTGCTGGGCGTCATCCACCTGGACAGCGCGATGTCGACGCACATCTATTCCGAGGATCAACTGCGGCTGGTGACCGCCATCGGCCGCATGGCGGGCATGGCCGTGGAAAACACGCGGCTGGTGGCCGATCGAATGCGCACCGAGCGGCTCGCGGCCACGGGCGAAACCGTCGCGGCCCTGTCGCATCACATCAAGAACATCGTCCAGGGCATGATGAGCGGGTCGGACGTGGTGGAGATGGCCTTGCAGAAGCAGTCGCTGGCCACGGTCGACCAGGGCTGGCAGATCGTGCGACGCAATCTCGACAAAATTATGTCGCTGACCATGAACATGCTCGCCTACGCGAAGACCCGCGAGCCGAAACTGGAGACCGTGCCGTTCGGAACCGTCGTGGCGGATTGCATCGAACTCGTGCAGCGCAAGGCGGACGACAAGGGCGTGCTGCTGCTCGGCGAAATCGAAGACGGCCTGCCGGCGATTCCGCTGGACGTGGACGGCATTCATCAGGTCATTCTCAACATCGTGACCAATGCCATCGACGCGGCGCCAAAAACGACGGGCGTCGTCACGGTGAAAGCGTCGTTCGACGTGCAGAAGATGCAGGTGGTGCTGACCGTCGGCGACAATGGACCGGGCATCCCCGAGGAAGCGCGGGACCGCGTGTTCGACGCATTCTATTCAACCAAGGGTCACGGCGGCACGGGCCTGGGCCTCGCGGTCTCGAAGAAGATCGTCGAAGAGCACTACGGCACAATCCAGATGACCTCGCTCACGGGCGAGGGCACCCTGATTCGCATCACCCTGCCGGCCATGCAGGCTTCGGGCGTCGACAGCGCCGCCACCCACGGCCCGGGCACGCATTGATTTGTCTTTATTCGCATCATAATTCGCCGGGTTTGTGAATAATCGCACGAAGTTTGTGCCGCGTGCGGCCAAAGTCGGGCGGCATTTTTCCCAAATTCCCGCATTTTGCTTGGCAATCGCCCAAACCCAATTAGAATCCCCAAGTGACGACCAATTTCGGAAACGAAGGAGGTGTCGGCATGTCATTTGTTCGAGACGTCCTGGCGACCAAAACCGGCGATGTGGCCACCATCGACCGCGACTCGACCGTCCTCGAGGCGGCCCGGCGCATGCGCGAGCGGCACATCGGCGCCCTGGTGGTAATGTCCGATGGCCGCATCGTCGGCATCTTCACCGAGCGCGACATGCTCTATCGCATCGTCGCCGCCGAGCGCGATCCGGCCGCGACCCTGGTGTGTGATGTCATGACCGATCGCGTGGCGGTCTGCGCCTCGGACACGCCGTTGGAGGCCTGCCGCACCGCGATGACGCGCAATCGCATCCGGCATCTGCCGGTCGTGGAGGATGGAAATCTCCGCGGCATGATCTCGAGCGGCGACATCCTGGCACGGGAGCTGGAAGACCAGCAGGAAACCATCCGCTGGATGCATGAGTACATGCACGGCGTGATGTAATCATTCGCAAATCTTCGCGGCCACTCATGGCGTCGAACCGGATTTCGGAACCAGCCGGTGGACCACGCCCATCGACACGAGCGTGTATTCTCGATCGATCCAATCCTGGAGATAAGCCGGCTCGCGTTCGCAGGAATAGGCCTTGCCTTGCCGCGCAAGCTCGCGAAGCGATTCCGGAGTGACATTCAAGCTCGGACCGATTTGGCGCAAGTCAGCACTTGATTCCAGGTGAACGCCCGGTTCGACACCGAGGACGTCGCGCACGTAAATGAGCGGATTGCGCATGGCCGAATCGGCTATGAGCAGGCCATCGGGGGCCGCGGCGTGCAGCGCCTCGCGCGCAAAGCGCTCGGCGCCTGAGTCGCCATTTTTTCGGGGACGAAGGAAGAACGTGAGCGTGTCGCGATAGGGAATGTCGCGCCCAACGCCGAGGCTGATGCCCGTGGCGCGCACAGCCCGGGGTAGAACTTCGTACACCCCGACGGGCAGCATGGCGGCGGCCAGCAGCAAGCCCCGCAGATTCGGCCGCGATCTCATCCAGTCGCCCAGCGCGACGGACGCACACATCGGGACGATCAGGTAGCAGGTGAAGAAAAAGACATACTGATCCGGTACACGATATCGAAAGGCGAAGATGAAGTTGATGCAGAACGTGGTCGTCGCGACCAGGGCGAGCCAGCGCAGTTCGATTCGCCGCCAGATCGTCACGATGCCGAGCACGGCCGCAATCACCAGCGGCGTCGGGAAGTTCAAGACGAAATACTCAATCGCCCGCAGGCCTTGCCGCAGCCAGTCGATCTGCGTATTCAGCACTTTGTCTTGAATGATCACATTGCCGAACAGCGCCGAGCGCAACACCGCCGCCCCTGCCCGCCCTTCCAACATCTGGTTCACCATCATGCCCCAATATGGCGATGAACCCGCGATGAAGGCCGCGACGACAGCGAACACGTGGACCACGCAGATTCGCCGTTGGCGAATAAGCCAGATGATCAGAAGGCCGTAACCCGGCGCGTGCAGCAATGCGAGAAGATGATTGGAGACGGAAAGCCCGTTGACCAGCGCCGCCGCATGGAGCCAGCGCGCATTATTTGCGCGCGTGAACCGCTCAAGCATCCATAGCTCAAGAAACGTGCATAGTCCGTAGAGCGTGTACACCTCGGCGATGACGCTGTGCGTCCAGAAGGTGTGCGACACGGCCAGCATGATCGCGGCACACCCAGCGGCCCAGCGGCTGCGTGAGAGCGACACGAACAAGTCGAATGCCACCGCCAGCGTCGCCGCGCCACAAAACGCCGAGAACAAATTGACCCGATATGCGAAGTTGCCCAGCGGCAGTATCGAGAAGACTCGCGCGAGAAAGATGTACAAGGGGTGGGCCAGGGCCAGCCCCAGTTCGCCGGTGTGGTCGTGCTGAAAAACGCGGCCTTGAAAAGTGGCGCCGTCCTGCCAGAGGACGCCGGGCGCGCATGTGATCGAGTACAGAAGCAGGCCCAGCCCGGCTGCGATGAGGGCCGCGGGAAGTCGTCGGCCGGCCGGAGGTTGTTGCGGATGAAGCGTCATGGCACCGGCGTTCTACAGCGCAACGCCGTGCTCGATCAACGTCGCCCGCAGCTCGCCGATGGAATGGACCTCTCCGAGCCGGGCTGCATTGAACACGATGCCGAATTCCTGCTCCAGGGCCGCCATCAGGTTGATGTGATTGAGCGAATCCCAGGTGTCGACCATGTCGGGTTTCAGCTCATCCTTGATCTCTTCGGGGCGCAGGCCGAGTATGGCCGCCACGGTCGAGCGAAAGCGATCTTCGTTACTCGCGGACATCCGGGTCATTTCGGCATCACCGCCGTTTCGATGGTCATCCAGTCGGGAATGGACAGATCGGCCCGATCCAGATCCCAGATCCAGTGTTGCACGTCTTTGTCACTATCGGCCTGTCGCATACCGCTGTCTTGATAGAATCCGGCGAACGGCTGATTCTTGACCGTTGGCT
>CAYXEY010000215.1:8022-8316 GCA_964464105.1 uncultured Planctomycetaceae bacterium | reverse complement strand
TGGTCAGCCGCGATGACGCCCATCCGCCGAAGCTGCATGTCAACGGCCCCAGCAATTATCTCAACGGCGACGAGGCCATCGAGCTGCTGCCGGGCGATGGGCAATTCGAAGGCGCCTGGTTCATTGACGCCCCCGGCATTTCGACGATGGCGAAAGACGGCCTGGTGCGCCAGCGCTTTCGACTTCGCCCCGGCCATCGCCTCGCATTGCAACTCGTATCGGCCGACTCCGGCTACTGCCTGGTCGAGCCGAGCACCTGGACGGTCGTCGGCCCCGTCAAGCCGGGCAACGGGC
>CAYXEY010000215.1:0-8012 GCA_964464105.1 uncultured Planctomycetaceae bacterium | reverse complement strand
GCAGCTTCAACATCCAGATGCTCAGCCGATCGAACAGTCCCAGGCCCTGCCGCGCAACCTTTCGATTTGTCGATCTCGCCGGACTTCATGGCGAGTCCGAGCCATTCACGCTGCGATACCAGGTAAACCCACTCATTGCGGTCGGACGGCCCTTCGCCCGAGCCGTGCCCGCCATCCGCGGTCCGGCGGCGCGCCTGGGCGCCTACGCCGCGCTTCCCGCGATCCTGGCGTGGCAGGCTCGCGGAGCACAACCCGGCCAAGTGCTCGCCGCCGACGGACACATGCATGGCGCGCCGCCGAAATGGGTTGAGCCGAAGTCATTCAAGGAATGCGTCGCGCTGTTTCGCGGACACATGCACGACCTCGATGCTGAGATCCTCGCCGGCAACTACAGCAACGCGGCACTGCGTGCGCCCGTGCTGCGGCGACTCGCGGAGGCGACGCCGACCTTCGTGTCGGTCGAATTAAGCGGCGTACCGCGCGAGCAATGGAATGCAGAGCGGCGGACAGCGGAGGAGGCGGCCGGCATCAGCTCTAACTTGGAGGCGTCGGCCCGGCTGAGCGACCCGATCGGCGTCCGCGAGGAGCAGGCCCTTCTGGCGGCGATCCTTCAGCGCTGGGAGAAGTACATCCCCGCCGAATTCATCTGCCCGATGCGCTGCGAGGGTGAGCGCGTCTACGAGAAGGAGGCCGACTGCCCGATCTGCGGCATGGCCCTGGCCGATACGCGGGCACACATGGACCACCGCCCCAAGCATGGCGGCACGTTCTTCATGACCTCGGACAACAAGCACCACCTCGAAGGTGTGCTGGTGACCGAGGGACTGCAAAACGGTCAACGCGAATTCCGCGTGTACATATACGACGAGTTCACTCAGCCGCTGGCGTCGGATGTGGTGGCGGCGCGGGCAGAGCTGTCCACGCCGTCCAGCGATGACATTCACAAGGTCGTGCTACGGCCCGATGCAAAACGTGAGCTGCTCTCGGCACCCGTTCCCGCCAAGATCAATCCCGTGAGCATCAAGCTCTACGTCGATTTCAAGAACGCGCGCGGCGAGCAGTTGCTTGATTTTCGGTTTTAGAAGTGTGATTGGCGCAGCAATTCAAAGTGGGCGTGCGGAAACTAAAGCGAACTCGGTTTCGAAGTGATAGCCCGTCGACGTCGCAAAATGGGGTTTGCCGTCGCGTACGTATTCCTGATATGCATCGTTCGGAATACCACGAAACTGGCCGTGTTCATAACCACGCAGTTCGTATGTCCGCTCAACCTTGATTGAGTCGGCCCTACCGCCAAACGTCGTGACCGGAATCTCAATCAGTCGATCAAGCCCTTTGCCGTTTACCTTTGCTACCCTGAACACCACGTAACCGGAATACTCCTTCTGGTCGGCCTCCCGTAAGCAACGCCCCTGAATCGTCATCAGCCGGCCCAGCGGCAACCCTAACTTGCCGTGAATCTCCGCGCGAGAACCGATGTCGTCACTCAGCACCACGACTTTCTGCGCGCCCGCCTTCTGCCTTGGCTCATCCGAGTATCTAGCGCGATTCATCGCGACCTCCTTCGAATATGACTGATGACACGCTACCGCCGGCGCCCGCCCTTTCCCTTGCGGCCGCGGCGCGGCGGACCGTGACTGCCACTACGCGGCGATTTTCCCCCGCCGCCGCCGCGGCGACCGGTCTTGCCTGCCGAGCGGCCCTCGCCAAATGAGCGCTTCGATGTGAACTCCGAACCGCCGCGCGGTCGCCGTCCGCCCCCGCGTTCGTGTCGACCGCCACCATCGGCTGTACGACCGCCGCCGCGCGGCGCGGTGCGCTGCACGCCGGCTAACGCGAGATTGAGTTGCCGGGCCGCGAGATCGATCGAATCGATCACAGCCGTCACTTCCTGGCCCAGCGCGAACGTCCGGCGCGTACGCTTGCCGTGCACGCGGCCCGTGCGGACATCGACTTCCCACCAGTCGTCGCCGAGATCGTCCATGTGGATCAGGCCATCAATCAGGTACTTGGGATACTGCACAAACATCCCGAACTGGGCGACGCCCGTGATCACACCCTCAAAGGTCTCGCCGACGTGCTTCTCCAGCAACTGCAGCACTTTTAGCTGCTTGTATTCACGCTCGGCGCTTTCGGCGCGGCGCGACTTGAACGACAGATCGCGGCCCGCAACCACCAGTTCCTCTTCCGTTGGGGCATTCGCCGGCACGCGGCGCTTGCCCCACTCGCCGTCGATGGCCTGCTGCAGCAGTCGATGGATCATCAGATCGGGATAGCGGCGAATCGGACTGGTGAAGTGGGCATAGCAATCGCTGGCCAGCGCAAAGTGACCGATGTCTTTCGGCGAATACTCCGCCGTCTCCATGCTCTTGAGCACCGCGAGACTGACCGCGTACGACTCAGGCTTGCCCTTCACCTCTGCCAGCAAAGCCTGCAAATCGGCATGCGAAAAACGCTTCGGGATCGGATGCCCCGCGGCGCGAAGAAACCGCACCACGCCCTCGATCGACTCGGCGTCGGGATCGGGGTGAATACGTCGCAGGAATGGCGCGCTCAGCGAACGCAGGTGTCGCGCGACAGCCTCGTTGGCCTCGACCATGAACATCTCGATGATGGTGTGCGAGAAACCCGACTCGGCGGGGTGAGCATCAACCACGCGCTCGTTTTCGTCGAACTCAAGTTCCACTTCGGGCAAATCTAGGACCACCATGCCTTCCCCGAGCCGGCGCTTGCGAATGGCCTTCGCCAGCTTGTCCATGTCGCGCACCAGCGCCACCACGGGCTTGGAAAACTTGCCGATCTTGCCGTCAAGGATGTGCCCTGCCTGCTCATAGGTCAGCCGCTTGGTCGAGCGAATGATCGTGCTGGCGAAGCGGGCATCAACCACGCGGCCCTGCTCGTCATATTGAATGAACGCACTCTTGCACAGCCGCGGCTCCGCTTCCTGCAGCGAGCACACGCCATTGGAGAGCACCTCGGGCAACATGGGAATCACGTAGCCAGGGAAATAGACGCTTGTGCCACGCTCGACGGCTTCGCTATCGAGCGCTCCTCCAGTGCGAACAAAATGCGATACATCGGCGATGTGTACGCCGAGTTCCCATGCGGCTTCGGCGGGACCGCCCTTGCGCTGCTTTTGCGAGTGCGAGGCTGCCGAAAGGCGCTTCAGCGAGATCGCGTCATCAAAATCGCGGGCCGTATCGGGATCGATCGTGATCACCACTTCGCCCGATAGATCATCGCGAACCCGTGCCTCGGCGGCGGGATCGAAGCGTTCGATCGCCGAGCGCGCGTCGGCCATCGCAGCTTCACTGAACTCGCTGGGCATGCCATGCTGGTAGATGATTGAGCGAAGATCGACACCGCGATCGCCCCGCTTGCCCAGCCGCTCGACGATCACGCCCTGGGCCTGCTGGCCATCCTGCGGATAGCGCACGATTTCGACCACCACCTGGTCGCCGACCTTAGCACCCTTCGCCCCCGGATCGCCGATGAAGATCGGCACGTGCAGGGTGTTGCCGTCGGTCTGTACAAAATGCGTCTCGCCCTCGCGGGACAACTGTCCCACGAATCGATTTCGACCGCGCTGCACGACTTCGATGACCTGCCCGCCAAGCGACGTCTTGCCATCGCGCTGGCGCTTCACCACGCGGCAGCGCACGGTGTCGCCGGTCAAGGCATCCATCGAATCGCCGGGCGCGATGAAGAGATCGCCGTGTGAAGTCGTCTCGTCCGGGACAACGAAACCGAAACCGCGGGGGTTGGCCCGGTAGGTTCCGATGACGGTCGGCGGCGCCTGCGGCGGCATGATGGCGCTGCCGGCCCCGATGACAATGCGCCCCACGCGCTCCAATCCGCGCACCACGTCGCGGAATTCGCCGTATTCCTCGTCGGCGATCTCCATGGACCTGGCCAGCCGGCGAACTTTGACCGGTTGATAGCCGGGTTGTCGAATATGCTCTAGGATGCGTTCTGAGAGGTTTTTTGGCATTTGCTGCTCGGGTGAAATGAAGCCGAATGGATCGAAGGCCATCGGTCCCCGAAGGTCAATATTAGACAATCGGATAAATTACCATGGACGACATCATCGCCAAGGCCCGCGAATTGGGCAAGCTGATCGGGGCGAACGAGCGAACCCGGGCCTTCATCACCGCGGCCAAGGCCGCATCGGAAGACAAGGCGGCTCAGGAGGTCATGCACAGCTACCAGCAACTGGCTGCCAATCTCGAACGGTTGCAAATGGAAGGCAAGCCGATCGAGCCGGACATGAAACGCAAGCTCGCCGAGGGCCAGCTTGCCGTGGCCAGCAACGCCCGGCTGAAGGAATTATCGCGGCTTCAGGCCGATTACCTCGAACTGATGAACAAAGTGAATGACGCGATCGAGGGGTCCATCGGCGCGATCTCCAACGGTTGACCTCTGCGACCCGCACCGTCGGCCCTCTCGGTTGTATCACAGTTGGCGGTTTCGGAGTGCCGATTATTCCGACCGTAACGCCGCCACGATTTCCGGACCGCGGGATCGAATCAAAGCGGCCCCTTTTTACAGGCGGAATCACGATCAGAACCCAACTGGCGACCGCTAAATCCCTTGCTAGACGCTTAGCCTCGCGGTAGAATCAACTGGCGACGCTGGAGGCCCGCCCGCATTGGCCTCCCCGCATGGTTGCGCCGGTATTTGCCCCCACGCCGCACAGCAACCCTGCACACTGAGCGTTTGACCGGGAGATCGACGGCCACTCGTCGAATCGAGTTTGCAGCAAACTCGAGCCGCTCAGAAGCACGAGGATCACCTGACTGCCACAGTAATTGGTGGGCATGAGTCAATCGGAGGCGTTTCATGTTCGCGCGAATGCGAAGTCTTACGGGTTCGACCGGCGTTATCTGGGTCGCTGCGATTGCCGTTATTGTCGCAATCGGGTGCGGTCCCACCAGTCCACTGCTCAATCTGCGATTTGCCGGCACGCTTGGGGGCCTCGGCAGCGGCGGCGGCTCGCAGCCAACCTCGAACCCCAACACCGACCAGGACACCATCCAGACGAGCTGCGATCTCGACGCAAATCGCCGCGGAATTAACTTCCTGCTGCTGAATCAGGCGCAGCAGACCGTGCGATATTCGCTGGTCTTCCTGGCCTCGGCGGGCGCCGGCGGCTTCGTTTGTGCTGAAGATGAGAATGCCTACATTGCTGCCGGCTACCGCGACACGGTACTGGATGTCGGCAATGGCGCCACTTTTGGCTGCGACATTGTTCGCCTGCTTGGCGGCACGCGGCTCCTGAGCCTGCGCATCAACAACACCATCGCCCAGGACGTCGGCGGTCTCCCTGAAAATCAGACCATCGGACAGGTCCCCCTGAATGGCAACACCTTTATCCCGCTGCCGCAGATCATCGTGCTGGGCAGCAGCGATCCGATCTTCACCTGCACGGGCAACAACCTGTGCACTCAGCGCGGATTCGTTTACACCGATATCGCGGGAACGCCGATTTCATTTGTGAACGCCTCCCGAACCCAGGACACCGTCTGCAACGCCAACGCCGGTTCGGCGCCCGAGTGGCGGCTGGCCGATCCAAATGAACTCGATGAAGATGCCAACGCCTTCCAGTATGTCGCTGGCGGAACCATCATCGTCCGCATCCTGGATCGAGCCTCGAATGCCAACGCGACGGTAAACCAGGTGGTCTGGAACGTCTTTGACATCGAAGGAAACGATATCCACGTGGAAAGGCCATAGGCCCCAATCATCTGGCTATTTGAATCAATGAACCTACCCCGCCGGGCCTTTCGAGGGCCCGGCGGTTTTTTTTTGCAGTAGCCGACCCATCCTGCCAACATTTCACCCATACCGGCCCGGTTAATTGCCAATTGGGTCCAAAAGTCTGAATTACCCGTGGATGGACACTGCCCCTGCGGTTATGATGACCTGAGTCCTGTGAGCGCAGGACGGTTGAGTTGAGACGCCCCTGGTATTACCGAACGCCATTTTCCCCTCCATTTCCTGGGCCGCTCCTCCCGTCGCTCACCGCCGTTTTTTGAGTTTTGGGTGAATTCAAGAGTGGGTTGTGGGCTTTTTTCCGGGCCATAAATTCGCGCCGAACGTCTTTTCAATGAAGGGCTTGCGCCAACCGTTATCTCGTTGAGAGCGGTTTCGTCGGCCCGAGTGCAATTTGGCGCACTTTAATCCCGGAATGGTCGCCCGCCCCATTCGAACGAGCGACACAAGAAATCGGCATGTCAAAAAGACTTGAGAACCTCATGTTCGTACGCGAGCTGGGCGCCGGCAATGGCACCCGCTGCGCCCTGATGCGCGACGTGACCGACCACAAGCAATACTGCAAGAAGTCCGTCGCGGCCACTGCTCCGAACTGGAAAAGCCAGATCCGCCAGCTCAAGAGTGAATACGACGTGGGCGTGGGCAACGTCCATCCTGCCCTGCGTAAGAGCCTTGAATATGGCATCGTCAAGCGCAAGCTCCGGCCGATCGAGGCCTACAACATCCTGCAGTACGTGGATGGTATTTCGCTGGACAAGTTCGCCGAGTCGGCCTCGCTGAAGACCGTCCTCAAGATCTTTTACCACTGCGCCGACGGCCTGCTGGAGCTGCACAAGCGCGGGTTCGTGCATGCGGACCTGAAACCCTTGAACATCCTTTGCGCCAAGAACGGCCGCCCCACCATCATCGACTTCGGGCAGGCCTGTCCGCTGATGCACAAGAAGGAGCGCATCCAGGGAACTGAGAACTTCATTGCCAAGGAACAAGTCGATCGCAAGCCGCTCGATCAGCGGACGGACGTCTTCGGCCTCGGCGCGACGATGCATAAGATTCTGCTGGGGCGGCACGTTGAGACAGAGTTGAACAAGAAGACCGGCGGCAGCGTCAGCATCGAGCGCGTCCGCGACACCATCACCTTCAACGGTGAAGCGCTGGACACAATGCTGCTCAAGCTGATCAACGATTGCTGCGAGGAAGACCGGGCCAACCGGCCGACCAGCATGCAATTAGTGAAGGACCGGCTCGAATTATCGTTCGAGCGAGTCGCGGGCAATAACGCCTCGTCGGCAACGGCTTAACACAGGCGCATCGCCACCCACGCCAACAGCCAAATGCAGGGTTCGCTTCCGTATCGTGAAGCCCTAGATCGACCCAAGTCTAAATTTCATGACTAGGCGCCGGCCTGTCTGCGCCAGTTTGCTTTTCACTGCCTCGCCGCGGACCGCCGGGCAAGGCGGCGGAAAAGCATTGGCGCGGCGAGCACCAAAAAGGCGGCGCTCGCAGGCTCGGGCGCTGGGATGTGAATCAACGTGAAATCGTCGATCGTGACTGAATTATGGCCATTGTCTATTACGACGCTCGCAATGGGAACGCTAGATTTGATTCCAACAAAACCCACGGCATTGGATACACTATGGGAGACGCTTGTGATTAGTGTACCTTGCGCGTCATATGCCAGTAATGTCGTATGGTCAAGCACGTAAACACCCACGCCTCGCTCTGGATTCGTCAATTGTGCGATTATCGAGTTGTGAGAGAGGATATTGCTGTTATACGCAGTCAATCCATATCCTAATTGACTATTACCAGTTATGAACAAATTTGGGAGCGCTGGGCTAAACAGGGCTCCATTTAAAACATAGTTGAAGGCAGGCGTGATAGCGGCGCCCCCAAAGCTCGGGGCACCGTTGGGAAGCGTCTGGAAATCAATGATCGCGCCAGTGTCGCCAAAATCAAAAAAGCCTTCACCGCTCCATGACCAGGTACAAAAGGGTACTTGAGTTAGGTTACAGGTCGACGCTTCGACGTGAAGACCAGTAGTACCGAGGCCAGCGATCAAAACAAGCAGGCAGCGCAGCTGCGCGCCCGTCATGAAGCCATGTACCCCGTCGCTCGTTTTGAGCATTACATGCCCCCGCAGTTGCTGAAAATCACCCGCAAATGACTTTGCGTTTCAAAGCCTCCAATTTCCAGAACATCCGGCAATCCATTGCCGTCTACATCACCAGTGGTAACGAAGCGAG
>CAYXEY010000214.1:0-8319 GCA_964464105.1 uncultured Planctomycetaceae bacterium | reverse complement strand
TGATCATGGCCGGGTGCCGGCAATGTTGATCGTCGCCGACTTGTTGAGTTCGTCCGAATAGAATGACGCGTCGGTCGCGGATTAGAATGGGCAACGATACGATTGCGAGTGGATTGATCTGACCGTGCCCGCCATAGCGGCGAGCATGTCGAAGACGTTTGGCGTCTCGGTCAGTATCGCGCCCGAAATACAGGGCCGGCAGGAATTGGTTTCATTCACAGCGACAAACGCCACGTTGGGTGACGCGATTACCGAAGTATGTCGGCAGTTGGGGTGCCCCTTTGGATGGGTCGATGGCGGCGTGGTGATCGGTCAGGATGGGCCGGCCGTGCCGAAATACACAGTTACGGCACGGAAAGTGCTGGTGAAGAAAATCTCGGCTCCATTGCGACTCTCGGGCGAAGAAATGACCTGGCAGGAGCTGGCCCACTTGACAGAAACCGGGAGTGGTCGGAATGTAACTCTCCCCGACTCTCAGCGCGGCAAGTCTGTGGGTAAATTGTGGGCAGATAGTGATGCGGTGGATGTCATGGTGGCGCGGGCATTGTGGTCGTCCTCACATATGATTGTCGATGCAACGAACGCCTCCCTGGCGCTTCAGGCGGACGAGGACGAGGCGACGAGTCCCGAATAACCAGGTTGAAATTGCCGCGATTTTTGCGGACAAGGTGCTATAAATAGGCGCGTGCCGCTAGGATGCGGCTTGGTTTAAGGTCAAACGTAATGCACGGGCGTTGCGCCCGTCGATATATCGAGGAGTGTCCATTCATGGTGGATGACAAGGTGGGAACAAGCGGGGCGGTCAACGACATCGATGGCGCCGGCCTTGTGGAAGTGATGTTCGCGCGGACCGAGGACGAGGCGACGGTTTGCTGCAGCCTGCTGGAAGAGCACGATATCCACGCGACGTTGTCGCGTACCGGTATCGAGGATGACGACCGGGGCGTGGCGATTCTGGTGCCCGAGGCGAATCAGGACGAGGCGCTGGAACTGCTGGCACTTCGAGCCCAGGACGACGACGGCGACGAAGACGAAATCGAAGACGAAACGGATGATGATGACGATGACGACGACGAATTCGACGACGACTTCGACGACGATGACGACGACGACGTCCCCGAAGAAGACGACGAATAAGCAGATCGAGGCCGCGGGATCGCCAGTAGCGAAGCCCGCGGTTGGGGGGAGCGCAAAACTGGCCGATGAGGCCACGTTGCAGGCTCAGGAGACCACGGAAACGCAGGATCGGCGGGCCTCAGACGACCGCCGCACGGGGTTGGAGAGGCGCCGGGGGCCCGGCCGGCGACGGAGCGATTCGCGCCGCTCCGCCGAGGAAGGCGAGCTGAATGACGAGCAGTTCGACTTCGTCATGGCCATGGACGAATACAAGCGGGTCAATAAAAGGCCCTTCCCCAGTTGGACTGAGGTTCTGGAAGTCATAAAATACCTGGGGTACCGAAAGGTGGCTGAAGTCGGCGAGCATCTCGACCGTCCGGCCAGAACCGATCCCTAGACCCCGCGCAAGGGCGTCATCATGAACGGCACGGAAACCTTTCCCATCGTCGATGTGATGATGATGGTGGTGAACGTTGCCCCGATCGCCCTGTATTTCCTCATTCTCGGGCTGGTCAACAGTCATGCGCGGCCTTATCTCATCACCAGTCGATCCGACTTCATTGCGTTGACCATCGCATTGGCCCCGGTGCTGATGTGGCCGCTGCCCAGCTTTCTGCAGGCCGGCACCCTGTGGCCACTGGCCGCCGGAATGATCATCGCCGCGACGGTCTTTTTCATGCTCGTGCCCAAGTCCAACGCCGGCTTCGTGATTTACAACATTTCCGAGGCACGATGCATGCGTATCCTCAACGAAGCGCTGGCCGGCATGGGTCTGGCGGGCCGGTGGGATGGCCACGCCTGGCGCGGCGATCGCGGCGTGCCGAGTTTTCACCTGAGCAAGATCGCGCTGCTTCGCAATGTAACCATTCACATCGAGAGTGACAGCGAGGCCTTTGCATCACGTCTTCATGCCGAATTGACCGAGCGCATCAAGGCGGTGTCGCAACTGCCGTCGGCCATGGGCGCGTGTCTGGTCATGGTCGGCGCGGCCATCATGCTGGTGCCCATGTGGATGGTCGGCACCCACATCGACGACTTCGTCGATGCCATGGGTCATCTCTTCGGATAGTCGCAAATTTCGGAAACGAGCAGAGCCGGCGTGTCCCCGCGCCGGTGAACGTAAGGGGATTCTCTGCAAGTCGGCACATTCCGTTGCTGACCGGGCTGGAGACAGCCCGGCTCGGATCGAATCGAATCGCAAGCCCGAATCATTCCCCGGGCGCACTGGTCGGCAACTGATCCCCGGGCTTGATCGTGTTATCCGGCGCCATTTCGCCGCGCATCTTTTCGATGACCGCGTTGATGATTTGTTTGCGGTATTCGAGGATGTCCTTGGGCAGTTCGTTGGCCCGCACGAGGAACTCGTAGGCGAATGCTCCATCCTTGCTGGGGATGGAGATCTTACCGACGTAGTTGGTCTGCTGGGCCATGCTCGATAGCGCGTTCACGCCGGAAGCGGCTTCACCAAGGCTGACCCGAATGCCGTCGCGCTCGATCTCGTACTTCAAACCCGTCTCGGCGCAGATGACTTCAAAGGCCTGCCGCAGCGACGATTGTTGCAGCGACAGCGTGTAACTCTGCGCGGTGTTGTGCGGCAGCTTGAGCATCATGCCCGGTTCCATGAACAGGGCGATGTTCGCGCGCTTGGCCAGATCGACCAGGATGCCCGAGAGCGGGGTGTTGTTGTATCGAACGGTGACGCGCCGCGCGAGGCGATGCGCGTACTGCGCCTCGAGGGTCATGATGACGATGTGATCATTGTCGGGGAACCACGTCCAGCCGAGTGAGCCGGTCGCGGCATCGAGCATCTGAGTGAGCGTGCCCTGACCGGCCTTGACCATCTGGGCGGCGAGTAGACCGGGGGCGTCGACCTTGGAGCTGATGCGATACTGGAATTTCAATTTCGAGAAGGCGTCCTGCGAAAACTCGGTTTCGTTGCACATCCGTAGGAGCTTGAGATCGTCCCAGGTGGCGCGACGGTTGATGCGTGCCAACGGCTGCGTGGCCACGACCATGAGATCGCCGCCGCGCTCCTCCACCGCGAGGCCCAGCGCCCCGAGCACGCGGTTGAGCGCTTCGCGCACGGTGGCGTTTTCGATCTTCAGATCGGCGACCTTGGTGTCGCGGCCCCACGGCAGCAGCTCGATGGCCGCTTCATCGAGGTTAATGCGCACGCCGGCGCGTTTGGCAAGCTCGGCGACGACCTCGGGCACGGTCTTGCCAGACAGGGTCAGTTGCGCCATCGGCTGATCGAGGGCCCGCTGGATATTGGGGCCTTCGGGCGGCGGATCGTCGGCGCGTGCAATCCCGGACGATGTGAGGAGCGACAGGGCGACTAAGGTGGCGAGTGACAGATGGACGCGCATTGAACTCTCCGAGAGTCGGATCAAGGTTGGAGGCCCATCCGGCTGAGCGCGGGGGATGAGCGTGGATTATGGGCATTGTAGGGATTTGATGTGCCGGGGCGTAGCGGCATGCGCGTGGAACGGCGTCAGCGGGATTCGGCGCGGCGGTGCGTCAGCAGGTCTAATGCGGCCTGGGTACGGGATTTGGCGAATCGATGGCGTTCTGATTGTGCGGTCGCGGCGTTCAGTGCATTCATGGATTGATCGAGGGCGGATTCGGCATCGTCGAAGCGGCCGGTGTGGATGAGGAACAGCCCAAGGACGCGGCGGGCCTCGGCGACCTGGAGTGAATCAGGACCAAATTTCCTGGTGAAATCGTCCAGCGCGTGCTGAATGGCATCGCTTGTCTCATTCCCGTCGAACGGCTCGCCTGCTGAGAGTCGCGACTCAGCCAGCACTAACAGGGCCGTGCCGACGTCCGACGGCCCTGCCGGGTCCGCCTGAAGTGGCGGCAGGGCTTCGGTGATGGCGGCGATCGCGCCGGACGGATCGCCGTTGCGAAGCCGCGCCTCAGCGAGATGCGCGAGGCTCAAGGCAATCTTGGTGTGGCCGGGAGCGAGATTCTTGCGCCGAATTGCCACCGCCTCTTCCAACAGGCCGATCGCCTGGGCAGGACGATTCAGCCGGATCAAGGTGACGCCGAGGCTGTCGCGCATGTGAGCCGCGGTTTCATGCTCTTCGCCGAGGCTTTCGTCAATAATTGACTTTGCCTCGCGGAGGAGCGGTTCCGCGGCGGCATCGTTGCCGCGTCGTCCGTGGACCACGGCGACGTTGTGCAGGGCGAACGCAAATTCCTGATGCCGCGGTCCGAAGGTGGTCCGCATGACATCCATCGCCTGCCGCGCTTCGGCCTCCGATTCCTCGATGCGATCCAACTCGTCTAAAAGGAACGAAAGGTTGAGTCGCGTGGAGGCGACTTCGCGATGCGCCAGCCCGAAGCGGTTGATTTGAATTTCAAGGGCTTCACGGACCAAAGGCAGGGCGTCGGACGCGTGTCCATTTCTCTTGACGATCATGGCCATGTCGTTCAATGCGCTCGCCAGCTCCGGGTGCGCGGGATCGAGGCGGTGGCGATAGATTTCAAGCGCACCGCGCATGAGCGGCTCGGCTTCGTCAAACTTTTCTTCGCGGCGCAACAGTTTCGCCAGTTGTCTCAAGGACGCAGCCAGCAGCGGGTGGGTTGGCGGCAGATTCTCCTGGCGCAGCTGTAGGGCCTTGCGTAAGAGCGGCTCAGCGTCGGTGAGTTTCGACAGCTCATGGAGATCCACGCCCAGGTTGTGCAAACTCCAGGCAATTTCCAAAGGCTTGGCAGATCGTTGTTGAAATATCTCCAATGCTTGCCGATGCGTTATTTCGGCAGCGTCCAGGCGTCCGGCATGACGCTGACACACTCCGAGGTCGTTTAAGAGTCTGGCGACGGGCGGCGTGCTCGATCCGAACAATTGCTCCGCGTCGCGGATCGCTTTCTCATGCAGGCGCTCTGCTTCGGTGTAGATGCCGAGACCATCGAGCGCCCGCCCCAGCAGGTTATTCAGTGCAATGTCGTCGGTGTCGGGCGGTGCGGATTGATTACTGCGCCGTGAGATCACGAACTCCAGATGCGTCTTCGCCTCGGCATAGCAGCCCAGGCTCAAGTATGTCTCACAGATGGTCGTCCAGAGCGCGGATTCGACGTCGGGCTGATCCGCCAGCTCGCCGGTTTGAAGGCGCCGGGCCGCGTCATCGAGCACCTCACGCACGGTCACATCCTTGCCCTCGCCCGCGAAGTGCATCGCGGGGTCGGCGGACGCGAGCATTTCACGAAGCAGGCGCAGGATGGATTCGGCGCGATCGGCCTGCGCTTGAGCGCGCGTCGCTTGTTGTGCCTCGCGCCTGGCGTACGTCGCAGTGCCGATGGTCCCGGCAATCAAGGCGAGCGCCGCCAACGATGCGCCAGCGACTAGCCCGCGGTTGCGCCGCACTAACTTTTTCATGCGATAGGCCATCGTTGGCGGGTGCGAGCGCACAGGTTCGTGTCGCAGGAATCGGCGAAGGTCGTCCGCGAACTCGGCGCATGAGCCGAAGCGGTGGTCAGGTTCGATCGCCAAGGCCTGCATCAGGATCGCGTCGAGATCGCCGCGCAATTCGTGCACGAGGGCTCCGGCTCGTCGCGGAGTCGTGGTCGCGAGCACTCGCATCGCCTCGGTGGCAGTCGCATCTGACAAGTTGAAGGGCAATTGACCAGTCAGCAATTCGAAGGCTACGACGCCAAGTGAAAAAACGTCACTGCGAATGTCCACCGACTCGCGCCGTCCGCCAAGTTGCTCGGGACTCATGTAAGGAATGGTGCCGACAAGTTGTCCGGCAAGCGTTCGAAGTGGACGTATGTCGCTGTCGATTTCCACGGCACGGGCCACGCCAAAGTCGAGGATCTTCGGCTGCCCGGCATCGTTTACCAGAATATTGTCAGGTTTGAGATCGCGGTGGATGACGCCTTTTTGATGCGCATGGTGTACGGCATCGCAGACTTGGATCAGCAATTCCAACCGCTTGTGCGTGGTCAGATGATGGAGACCGGCGTATTGAATCAGGGAGGATCCTTCGACTAACTCCATGGCGAAGAATGGCTGTGGGGCCGCGATCCCTGCCGGTCCAGGCACATCAGCCGTGCCCGCTTCGATGATCTGGGCGATGCCGGGATGTTTTAGCTGACCGAGCACGCGAACCTCGTGCTCGAACCGCTCGATCGAGCGGGGGAGAATGAGTCCCGGGCGCAACATTTTGAGTGCGACCGATCGGCGCGGATGCTCCTGTTCCGCTTCGAAGACTACGCCCATGCCGCCTTCGCCGATGATTCGGACGATGCGGTAGTGCCCGATCTGGCGGGGAGAGGGAAGAGCGGCAGGGGCGCGATAAATGCGATGGTCTGCCGCGCTGGATCCCCGGTGTGCATCGCTCTCGATGAGCCGTTCGACGAAGTCGCGCAACTCGCCGTCATCGCCGCATTGACGTGTCAACGCGGCGCGACGGTCTGCCGGGGGAAGCCTCACCACCTGATCGAAGATGGACTCCGCCTGCCGGATGCGCTCTTTGGTCAGATTCACCATCCGCATGTACGTTCGCCTTTTGCGACCGGAGGCCGTCAGTCCGAAGGGGGCTTTTCCGTCAATTGCAGCTGAAGCAGCGCCCGGGTGAAGCGCCACTCACGTTCCACTGTCGAAAGAGAAACCCCGAGAATCGTCGCAATCTCAGGCTGGGTCAGGCCGCAGAAGCAATGCAGCGTGGCGATTCGCGCCTTCTGCGGGTCGGATTGTTCAAGCGCCTTGAGCGCCTCGTCTAACGCCAGCACGTCGTCCGACGGCGGTTCAATCGCGAGTTCGAGATCGTCGACCTGTTCGCGCTTGCGCCCGCCGCCGCGCTTGACCCGCGACCGGCTGCGAGCCCGATCCACAAGGATGTTGCGCATGGCTTGTGCGGCCGCGGAGAAAAAGTGATTGCGGCTGTTCCAACCGGGGTCTTCCGATCCCACCAGTCGCAGATACGCCTCGTGCACCAGTTCAGTCGGTCGCAGGCTGATGCCCGCCGGCGAGCCTTTCAGTCTGGCCCGGGCGAGGTGGCGCAGTTCATCGTACAGCAGCGGAAGGAGCTGCGCCGCGGCCGTGGGGTCTTGTCCTTCGGCCGATTCAAGAATGCGCGCGACTGATTCCGCGGTGGTCGGCATTTCAACGACGCTCGCGAATTCGTGAAGGGACGTACGGCCTGATGTCGGACGTATCGACAGTGGGCCGAACTTCGAAGCCCATTGTACCCGCAGGACGGCCGGACTTTGTCATCCGGCTATCAAGTCAGACGAAAAATCGCCTTGGAAGTCTGATCGCGGGAATCACCCTGAAACTGGAGGTGCACTCATGCGTTCGCAGCTCATTGGATTCATCGCACTGGCAGGTTTTTTCGCGGATTTCAGTCCGGCACAGGCCGCGCCGCTGACCGGCGCCGTGACTTATCAGGGCCAACTGAAGGACGCCGGCGGGCCGGTGAACGGAACACACAACCTCACGTTCACACTATGGGACGCGGTCGGCAGCGGCAGTCCTCCGGTCGGCGGCTTGCAGATCGGAGCTGCAGACGTCAATGCCGCAACCACCGTCACGAACGGATTGTTTACCGTGCAGCTCAATGACGCGGGCCAGTTTGGTGCCACGGCCTTTAACGGCGAAGCGCGCTGGGTGCAGATCTCGGTCAATGGCACAACGTTGTCTCCGCGGCAACCGTTGAGCGCGGCCCCATTCGCGCTCTACGCCGTGAATGGCGGAGCAGCCGGTTTATGGACGGCCAGCGGCACCGCAATCAGTAATGCGAACACCGGATTCGTCGGCGTTAATCGCTCTGTACCGGTTACCGGGGCGGAGGAATTCGGCATTCAGTCACCCGTGACCACCGGCTACGGAGGGATGTACATACGGACCGAGGGCGCGAGCGCCTTTCCGTTCTATGGCTACAAAGCAGGTTCTTCCGGTGAGACGGCCTGGACCTATCTGGATGGCGTGACCGGCGACTGGCGCGTGAATGTGGACGGCGATCGCATCGCCGTGACGAGCGCGGGGCAAGTCGGGATTGGTACTACCACTCCGAGGCAGCAACTCAGTATCGGCGCGAATCTGGACCTCTACAGCGGCGCAGCAAACACGCCGACGCGCCCCTCTGTTCGCGGATCAAATCTGAGCAATCTGGTGCTCAGCGCCAGTGACACCGGGACAACTTACTTGAACTTCGACGGCGGCACCGGCGGCGTGCGCATTCATGACGGCACCAGCGCGGG
>CAYXEY010000213.1:0-8373 GCA_964464105.1 uncultured Planctomycetaceae bacterium | reverse complement strand
CCGAGCGCGCGTTTCATCCGCGCGATGGCCGGCTGGTCCACCGTCGCTGGGACAAGCCCCGGCTCATCGCCTGCCTGCGGCGCGAGCACGGACTGGACACGCAGACCGCGCGAATGATCGCGGGACGAGTGGAGTTGCAACTGTTCAACTGTCAGATGAAGACCGTCACCGCCAGTTTGATTTATGGAATGACGGCCAGCGAACTGCTTGCCTGGGGCCTTGCGCCCGAGGCATTGACGGTGAAACGAACCCGCGACAGCCGCAAGGGCGCCGCGGTGCGGGATCGAGCCGATCCTGCCTGAAGGAGATCCAGGCGCGGTCAAGGACACCGCTTCGGCGAAGCCATTCAGGGATGATGCGCAACCCCTACGAATTGCTGGCTTCGCCGTCTTTCGATGCCTGTCGCAAAGCGTCACCCTTGTCAGCGCCACGGCGGGGTCGGCCCTTTGCGGCAGGCTTTTTTTGTTGAAGGATCGCCGACTATGAAATGAGCCCGAAATCCACGTCCCATTGGACAACATGACGAATTTCCCTTGTGATTGCCGCTTGGGCCGGTTGAATTCGTCGCCTCCTATGATGTAGTCGCCATCCTCGGCGGGGGTTGCCTTCAGGCATCTATGTCCAAGCGGGTCATCATTCTTGGTTCAACCGGCTCCATTGGCCGTAGCTCCCTCGACGTTATTCGTAGCCTGCCTCACGAGTTGCAGGTTGTTGGACTTTCGGCTGGGAGCGGTTGCGAGGCCCTGGCCGAGCAGATCGCCCAATTCCGCCCTGCCGTCGCCACGTTGTCCGATGAAAACGCCGCCGGGCGGCTCCGTTCAAGTCTGAAAGAGAAGCGGATCGACACCGAAATCTGGTCCGGTCCGGATGCCGCCGAACGGATGGTCGAGTCGGTTGAGTGCGACCTGGTTCTCTCGGCCATTGTGGGCATCGCCGGTTTACCGGCCACGCTTGCGGCGGTTCGCAAGGGACTCTCTGTCGGACTGGCCAACAAGGAATCGTTGGTTGTCACCGGCTCCCTCATGGTCGAATCGGCGAAGAAGAGCGGCGCGACCCTGATTCCGGTTGACAGCGAGCATTCCGCGATCTTTCAGTCGTTGCATGCCGGTCGTCACGAGGAGATCGAATGCCTTTTCCTGACGGCCAGCGGCGGGCCATTTCGGACGTGGACTGCGGAGCGCATGCGCACCGCGAAGGCTGAAGACGCCATGCGGCATCCGACCTGGAGCATGGGCCCGAAAATCACGATCGATTCGGCGACCATGATGAACAAGGCCCTCGAGATCATCGAAGCCAAATGGCTTTTTTCGGTCGATCCCGATCGTATTGAAGTGGTCATACACCCTGAGTCGATTATTCACTCGATGGTCGCCTTCCGCGACGGCTCGGTCGTGGCGCAAATGGGACGTCCGGACATGCGCACGCCGATTCAATACGCCATGACTTATCCGCGTCGCCTCGATGGTCAATGCGAGCGACTCGATTTCTCCAAACTGGGGCGCATGCACTTCGAACCGCCGGACATGGAACGCTTTCCCGCCCTTCGACTCGGACGCCAGGTGGCCGAGACCGGGGGCACTGCCGGCGCAGCGTTCAATGCGGCCAATGAAGCCGCCGTGGATTTGTTTCGGGCGGGCAAAATCGGCTTCCTCGACATCGCATCACTGGTGGAGAACGCCCTCCAACGGCACGCCTATGATCCGCATCCTGACCTGGAAATGCTCATGGCGGTGGACCGCCGGGCCAGAAAAGAGGTTTCGCAATGCTGTCCGGTCTAACCTGTCCGCCCGTGCTCGCGGCTTTTGATCCCATGGCGTTTCTCCGCGCCGCATGGCCGTTTGTTCAATTGGCGCTGGGCTTTTCGCTGGTGATCTTTGTCCACGAGATGGGGCACTTCCTCGCCGCCAAGTGGGCGAAGGTGAAAGTGGATCAGTTCGCCATTGGCTTTGGTCAGGCGCTGGTTTCCTATCGCCAGGGACTCGGCTGGCGGTTCGGGTCGAGTTACGCCGAGATGATTGAGCGCATTGACAAGCATCTGCTTGAGCGCGGCACGATCTCGCGCAGCAACGAGCCTGACAAGAAGTACAACCGCGAACCCACCGACTCCGAGCGCGATGCCGCGGGCCGGGCGCTGGGCATCAGTGAAACCGAGTATCGCCTCAACTGGCTGCCGCTCGGCGGCTACGTGAAGATGATGGGCCAGGAGGATTTCGTCGTCGACAAGAGCGGCGAACTCAAGGTCAAGGAAGACAACAACAGTTTCACCAACAAGTCGATCGGCCAGCGCATGGTCATCGTCTCGGCCGGCGTGATTATGAATCTGATCTTCGCGGCCATCGCCTTCACCATCATCATGATGGTCGGCGTGGACGAATCGCCTGCCGTCATCGGGCCCATCGTGCCCGACTCCCCGGCCAGCCGCGCCGGATTGCAGACCGGCGACCGGGTCACGGCGATCAATGGCGATGAAATCAGGCGCTACGCCGATCTGATGAACGCCGTGGTCTTGTCCGGCTCCGGCGAAGAATTGACGTTGGATGTACTGCGCGACGGGAAGCTCGTCGAGCCGAAACCCCGGCTGTATCCCGAATACAAGACCGCCGCGAGCCGGCGGCAGATCGGCATCCTGCCGGGCATGAGTCGCCGCGTGCGCATGGTCGATCTGAACAATCCGGAACTCCTCCGGGCCGATGAGCTGCGTCCCAAAGATGAGTTCTACAAGCTGATTCTGCCGGGCGGCGAAAAGAAGGAATTCAAAGACCTTGGCGTTTTCATGCGCGCGATACAGGCGGCGCGCGGAGCGCCCGTGCCTGTCATCGTTCAGCGCCCCAAGAACCCGGACGCCGTGTCCGATGAAGACCTGTTCCGTGATCGACCCATCGATTCGAGCGAAGCGGAAGTGAAAGTCAGCGCAATGTGGACCTTGCTCGAAGAGACATCGGGCAACGTCGAAACCAAGTCCCTGCTCGGACTGGTTCCGCGGCTCACCCTTTTCTACGCGTACAAGTCATTCGCGGATGCCGGCGCCAAGGTGGGCGACGTCGTCCGACGAATCGGCAACGTCGAGAATCCCACGCGCAAGGAGTTCGACGCAGCCATTCAGGAGAGCGACGGCAAGGGCGTGGCCCTGGAAGTCACGCGGTTCGACTCGCCCAACAAGGGTCTGCCCGCGCCGATGATTCGCACGCTCGTCGAGAATCGTGGAAGACTCGTGCAAGCAGCCCTCGCCGACCCGGCGAAGGCGGTGGAAGAAATCAGGGCGCTGGCAGCCGGCGCAAACCTGAACCAGATAGAAGCCGCGGCCCTTAACGACGCCCTTGCTCAGAATAGCGACGCAGCCAAGCTCATCGGCTGGCTCGATGGGATCGACGTTCACACCCTCAAACCGATCGAAGCCAAGACGCCCTTCGCCCTAATCAAGAAGACCAAACCGACGATTGATGCCCAGGTCGAGCATTTCGATGAAAGCCAGATCGTCGTGGCGGATGTCATCACCTCCATCGCCGGCAAGCCCAGCCCTGCTCATGCGGCCGGCATCCCCGCCGGCGCCGTCATCACGCGGGTCAACGATACGCCGGTCACTCGATGGTATGAACTCACCGAGCAGTTCCGGGCGCACAGCGGCGAGCAGGTCACCATTGGCTATCGCGTCGGTGGGAAGGCGCATGAAACGAAGCTGGCGGGGCCCGGCAACGTCACCGCCGCGCTCAAGCTGGCCGAAGGTACGCGAATTATTTCAATCGACGGCAAGTCCCACGCCACGATTCAATTGGGCGACGAAAAAACGCTGAACGCACCCCTGCCCGACTGGCGCGCGGTTCGTCAGCTCCTCAAGGACTCGATCGGCCGCACCGTCAAAGTCGAGTACGTCACCGCCGACGCCGTCAAAGGCTCGGGCGAGTTCACCGTCACCGCGGACAATTACGATCCGTGGCTGTCACGCGTGAATTACTTCGCCCTCGCCGCGTTCAGCTGCGTCAACCTGCAGGAGCGGATCGTCGAATCCAATCCGATCAATGCCGCCGTCGCGGGCTTCAAGCGGGCATACGACAGCACGGTCAGCGTGATCCAGTCGCTGCGCCATGTGGTCATCACCCGCGAAGTCGGCACCGAGAACCTCAGCGGTCCGGTCGGCATCGTGCGCATGGGCGGACAGGTCGCCGAGAGCGGCTGGACCAACCTGCTCATGTTCCTGGGCATGATCTCAGCCAACCTGGCGGTGATCAACTTCCTGCCCATGCCGATTGTAGACGGCGGACTCTTTCTGTTTCTGGTGCTGGAGAAGCTCCGTGGGGAGCCGGTCAGCATCAAGACGCAGATCGTCACCCAGCTCGTGGGCATCGCACTGATCGCGACGCTGTTCATCCTGGTGACTTACCAGGACATCCTGAACTGGATCAGCTGATGACTTAAAAGCTGTTACAGAATCCACCACGCAAATGGCGGGCCGCCCGACGCGGTGCGTATATATCACCTACTCGCCGCGGCCACGGACTTGCATCCGGGGTTCTAAAACACGCTTTTGACCCGCTGTGGGATCGGTGCATGTGAGCACTGTGGACTTCCTCGTCCGCATGGCGGGCCAGACACCCGCACCCCCCGGTCAGAGGGCGCTCTTGAAGTGCCGCTGCGTTTCCGTGAAACGCACGGTCTTGGTGCCGCCCTGCGGTGCTTCGACCGTGAACGGCCCCCACGAATCGCACATGCTGCGACCCACGATGACGATCTGCTGATCGGCATCGATCGGCGTGCGCACCGTTCGCCAGGCGGCCGACCGCCCCGCAAAGATGCCGTCGATGTAGACGAGTATTTCGTCTCCCGTCTTGTTCTCAATCACGAGAGAGGCGCCCCCTTTTGTCTGGGGTGCACAGGCGGTGGCCCGCTCCGTCGATTGACAGGTCAAGAGCAGGATTCCGGCGGCGGCCGCAAGGACCGTAGGACACGCAGCATGAGACATGACGTGGCTCCCCGGCGAGTCGACTGGAAATCGCATCGACGAAAGACGGGGAAACGGATGAGGAATGACCAAGAATCCGCAACAGGGCGCAGAATCAGCCGCCGATCTGCGACATTTGCCGATTTCCAAAATAAGAATGCACTTCGGGCTTGAAGGCCACGCAATCGACAAACGCCTGGCGCAGCGCGGCGCCCTGTCCGGCCATACGCGTTGAGCGACTCTCGCGCAGGATCGGCCGCAGTTCGACCTCGCCGCCGTCGAACAGGCAGCTGCGCAACTGACCCTCGGCGGTGAGCCGCAGGCGATTGCAGGTTGAGCAGAACGGCTTGCTCATCGCACTGATGAATCCGATTCGCCCCTTCGCCCCGGGAATCTTCCAGACGACAGCGGGGCCATGTCCCGTATCGCGATGAGCCGCCACCAGCGGGCCGTGCCGCTGCTCGATCTGCCGGCGAATGTCGGCTTCGCTGATGAAGCGAAGCTCGTACTCGCCGCCCAAGGCCGTGCGCCCCAGCGGCATGTATTCGATGAATCGGATCGTGCAATCGGTTTCGAACGTGAGCGCCGCGAAGTCGGCATACTCGTCGTCGTTCATGCCTCGCATGGTCACGCAGTTGATCTTGGGATGCTTGAAGCCGGCGTCCACCGCGGCCTGAATGCCGCGCCAGACCTGCGCCAAATCCGCTCCACGGGTGAATGCGCGGAAACGCTCCGGCTGCATCGAATCCATGCTGACGGTGATACGATCAAGGCCAGCGTCGAAAAGCGCGCAGGCATGCTCGTCGAGCAATGCGCCGTTCGTGGTCATGGAAAGCTCGGGCTCGCCCGGAAGCGCCTTCAGCATGGCCACCAACCGGTGCAGCTCGTGACGCACCAGCGGCTCGCCGCCGGTCAGTTTGAAGCCGCCGATGCCTAAATCCAGGGCCGCGCGGGCGACCTCAACAATTTCCTCAAACGTGAGCAAGTGGTCGCGGGCCACCCAATCCAGCTTGTCCTCGGGCATGCAATAGACGCAGCGGAAATTGCAGCGATCGGTCACGCTGATGCGAAGGGTCTGAACGGCCCGAATGTCGCGAGGACCGGTGATGGTCTGCGCGTCTTCATGTCGCGGATCAGTAACATCCAGCACCGGCAGTGCAACGACGGACATGCCGGTATCGTATAAGACGCGGCCTTGGAAGTCCCGCGAACATGCGCCAACGGTCGCGTAATTGCAGAACTCACCACGGAAGTGGTGGACCAAGTTGGGCGAGTATTGCCACCACCTGCGTGGCCGGTTCTGACAACGGCGGTCGCAGACGCACATTCATTTGACCCCTCCTCGCGGCGGGCTCAGAATGTCCCCGGTCGGCGTTTTCAGGCCGGAAATGCGATTGAGTAGGGTATTTCCGGACATGGAACTCTGCGAACCTGCGTGCGTCTATGAATGATGAAAGGCCCAACAGGAAGGCCTCGGACGTGACGTTGACCGCAGATGACACCGACCTGGTGAACCAGTGCCGGCGTGGAGACTCCTCCGCGTTTGGCGACCTCGTGGCCAGATATCAGGATCGGGTGTTTAACGCATGCCTGCGACTCTGCGGCAATCGCAATGACGCCGAGGAGTTCGCGCAGGAGGCCTTCGTCAAGGCGTACGTGTCGCTGGATCGGTTCGACGGCCGGGCATCGTTTTACACGTGGCTGTTCCGAATCGCCGTCAACCTGACCATCAGCGCGCACCGCAAGGCCCGGCCGGGGCCCATGGTGTCGATGCAGGCTCGCATCGCCGAAGGCGATGGCCAGAGCCTGGCCGATCGCATGGAAGGAAACGGCGAGATGCCGCACGACCGGTGTGTCACCAGCGAGCGCGAGGCGGCCGTGGCCCGGGCGCTGGCCTCGCTGGATGAGGAGCAAAAATCGGTGATCGTGCTGCGGGATATTGAGGCCCTGGGGTACACCGAAATCGCCGAGATACTCGGTGTGCCCACGGGGACCGTAAAATCAAGGCTGCACCGGGCGCGCCTGGCATTGAGGGAATTGCTGGGCGCCATGCCTGAGATGGCGTAAAGGAAGCCACTGCTTGAGGCAGAGGCACACTGAGACTTACATGAAGTTGTCGGACGAACATTTCGAACAGCTCACCGCTTACCTGGATGGCGAGTTGAATGCACAGGAGCGACGCGAGGTCGAGGGGCTTCTGGCGCGCGATCCGCAGGCGGCTGCGTTATTGGAGAGTCTGCGGCACGTGGCCACCTCCGTGGCCGCGCTTCCCCGCGAACTCGCACCCACGGGGCTGTCCGCCGCGGTGCAGGAGCGCATGGCCCGGCTTACGCTTCTGGACGATTCCCCTCACTCCCAACAGGAACTCCCTCGACTTGTGATTTGGACCAATCGGCTGGCCGTCGCGGCCTGTCTGGGGCTGGTCTGCACCGCAGGCTGGCTCGGCCTTCAATCCAACACCGTTCACGCGCCCGCCGTGGCAGTGAACGAGGTCAATCGCAACATTCCCGTGAAAAAGGACGGGCTTGCGAAGGAGGGGGGCGACGACAAGCTCGCTTTCAATGCAAGCCCCGGACATCCGCTTCCACTCGGAGCAGCAGCCCCTTCGGGTGAACGCTTTGAAGCACCAGCTACCCCGACCGTCGAGCCGATCATGGTCGCGCATCGCGACGCCGGAGAACTGGAGAAACGGCTGAATCGATCGGGCGTCTCCAATGTTGACTTGCAGAACGCAGATCTATCGAGCATTTCCAATCAACTGGTCATCGAGACGGACGATTCGGATGTCCGCGACGCAATCGTTCGCGTAGTGGCCGATTTTGCTCAAAAGAACAAGATTCCCGATGTGAACTCGAACAGGCTGCCCGAACCGGTGCAGGCCTCGCAGAGCTTCTACGTTGTCAGCCAGTCATCCTCAAACTCAAAGCTGCATCCCGTCGCGAAGTCGGAAGAGACCTGGATCGCCATGAATGCGCCGTTCAAAAAGACGCAGGAACTGATGGACTGCGTGAACAACGTGCGCGCTCAGAAAAAGGGGGATATGCAGGTTGAAATCAACGGCTGCCAGATGGAAACCTCACATCAGGCCTCGCAAATTGTTGCCGGCAACTACGCTCGCAATCAAAGACTCTTGACTGAGAAGGTGTATACACCGGAGTTGGTGGCGGATGATGCGCCGCCGCCCCTAGCCGCGGACGCTGCACCGGTCGACGCATGGGCAGGCGGATCACCCAAGGACGGCCAACACCTGGACGATGAGGCCACACGCGCAAAACGTGAGGCCGAGAATCAGGAAGACGAAGTCCAGTCAAGGCATACCAAGTCACTCGGTCAGCCGAAATCGGCGGCGGCAAAGAAGAGCGATCCGATGGAAGTCGGACCAATCGAATCGAAGACGGGCGATGATTCCGACAGTGAATCGACCAAGAAGGAAATTC
>CAYXEY010000212.1:0-8384 GCA_964464105.1 uncultured Planctomycetaceae bacterium | reverse complement strand
GGTGACACCGGCATCGATCATCTGCACGTCAATTCGACCCGTATCTATCAATTGGACCCTCGAAACGGCAACTTCATCCGTTCGTATGTGACTGGCAACGACACGGGGCTTAGATTCGCCACGGGCTTTGATTTTCTGCCCGGCTGGGACATCGACTGCAACCTGAATCAGCGGCAGGACTCGTGTGACATCGCCCTCGGATCGAGTACGGATGCCAATTCCAACGGCGTGCCTGACGAGTGTGAAACCGACTGCAATGGCAACGGCGTTTTCGATCGCCTCGACATCTGGCCGCGCGGCGCGAGTTTCGACTGCAACTTCAACGGCGTGCCCGACGAATGTGACATCGGCGGCGGATTCAGTTCGGACTGCAACGGCGACAGCCGGCCGGATGAATGCGAGGTGCTCACCCTGATCTACGACAATTTCGAGAACGACCTCGGCTGGACGCCGACCACACTCGGCGCCACCGGCGGGGCCTGGCAGCGTGGCGAGCCCGTCAATGATCCGAACTGGGCCAACGACCCGCCCTTCGACGCTGACTTCGGCGGACAGTGCTGGCTGACCGGCAACGTTCTCGGCGACACCGGCGTCAACAACGGCGCGGTGCGCTTGACCTCGCCGGTCATCGACATGTCCGTCGGGGTGATCACCATTTCATACAATTATCTAATGCGTCTGGGAAGCTCAAGCGGCATTGATCGGATGCTGGTCGAAATCAACAGCAACAACGGCGTGGGCACGTGGACGCAGATTGCATTGCACAGCCAGAACAACGGGCTCGAATGGTATTATCAGCAGATCGATCATGCAGATCTGACCGCCGCCGGCGTGGCGCTTACATCCACGATGCGCGTCCGCTTCACGGTCAACGATGACAATCCGCAGGGGACCGTCGAGGCCGCCCTCGACAATTTCCGCGTCACCGCCGCCCTGCGCCCAACGTATCTGACCGCGGGCGATCTAAATTGCGACTGCTCGGTCTCAGGGCTCGACGTGCAGGCATTCACGCTCGCCCTGCTCGATCCGGCCGCTTATGCCATCGCTCATCCGAACTGCAACCGGCTGCTCGGCGATTTCAACGCCGACAGCGCCGTCACGCAGGTCGACATCGCTCCGTTTGTGGCGCTGCTGTTGTCGCAGTGACACATATTGAGGATGATTGTCGACCTGCAGACTACACATTGGTAGCGTCATCACGCCCGACGCGTCCCGGAAAGTCCTAGAAAGTCCTGCTTAATCGGCACGAACTCAGCCTGTCGCAACGCTTGCAATACATGGGGGACGTCGCGGAATTGCAGCGCGAGCGCTTGCGCCGCAATCGCCCTGATGCAATCGCCAGGGGTGATCTTGCTTCGCGAGCATTCAGCTTGGGCGAGAAATACTCAGCCACAGCTGAAGAAACCGTGCCGACTCGCACAGGCGGCGTGTACTGGAATACATGTGCGATGGACCTGAGCGGGTCTCGTGAGCCCGCACACCCTACTTGCCCTGGCCCAGCGACGCGCAGATCGTCTTTCGGTTCGATTTTTCCTCAATTCTGACAGTGCATCGACTGCATTGGCGCATGAATCATGAATAGCGGCGGACTTCGTTCGGACGCCGATTTCCCTGGGCCAAGCTGAATTGAGGGGTTTCTCATGAAACATCGTGGACGACTTTTACACCTCCTGATCGTGTTGAGCATGGGTGTCATGACCGCAGGCTGCGATCTGACAACGGTCTGTCAGGTGCTCGAAGGCCTGGGCGTCAGTTGCGACAGTCTGAATGGCAATTTCAACACAAATGACAACTCCGCCAACGGCAATGGCAATGACAACAACAGCAACGACAACACGACAAACGATAACGCCGGCAACACCAATTCGAACGACAACAATACAAATGACAACATCGGAAACACCAATTCGAACGACAACACCGGAAACACCAATTCGAACGACAACACCGGAAACAGCAACACGAACGACAACAATACGAACGACAATGGGTAACGCGAGCCGACAAACGGCGAAAAACACCGTGCACTGAACCGGACAGCAGAATCTGCGGAGATGCGATCCATTCGAAGCGCTCCGGCCCGCGAAGGTGAACGAGCATCCAAGTGACGTGTTGACTGAAGGTCCGCCGCGGGGTTGCCAATCGACAGCAGGTGTGTGCCAGCTTTGAGTCTGTGTGACATGCCACGCCATGGCGAAGGAAAATTCAACACTCGGCACGCGAATTGAATGTACGGAGTGACCACAGCGGGCATGTCCGGGTGAACGGACCGCCAACGCGAATCAAGTTTGAAGAAAGCCTCGAGAATTCGTGCGATGTATGCGGCCCAAAGCAACATGCGGGAGTGGAGGAGCGGAATGCAATCAATAAGACAAACGAATTGCCGCGACGTTCGCATGGCGCCGGCATTGGCTCTTGGGATTCTCGCACTGGCGGCCGCACCGATTCGCGCGCAAGTGTCACCGGGGCTCTCGGCGGAAGGCGTCATTTTTGGAAAGCCATACGCGGCTTTCGGCTACTACGTCAAACCCGCACTTCCCAGTCGATCTGACGAACCCTGGTTCCCGAGCTATTACAACCCGCCGCTCGCGGAATTCGTGTTGGAGCCGACGTCGCTTCGGCCCGAGGCATTGGCCCTCAAAGACGGATTGCTCTACGTCGCGGGCGATTGGAACGAGACCCAGAATCAGATCGGTGTCTTTACGACCAATGCATGGGGCGAGATTGCATTAAGCCATGTCATCGAATCACCTCTGTCGAACCCGCCTCCAACAGCATCACCCAATACACAATGGTGGGGACCGGAAGGAATGACATTTAATCCCGATGTGATCGGGGTTGGCGCAGGCGGACAAACGCTCGTAACGGTGGAGGATCAGCACGCACTGGCGGGCGGGAGCACGTTTGCGACCATTCCAATTGCGACGGGCGTCCCGGGGAACTTTCAGACGCTTCCCGCGGCGGATGACATCGCATATAGCACTGCCACCAAGCGCTTCTATGTCCTGACCGCCGCCCCCAATCAGGTTGTCGTGTTTGACGCCAACATGAATGCCACCGGGGTGTCATGGGTGGCGCCGCCGCGCGCCCGCGGCCTTGCCGTGGTTTCCGCGACCTACGGGCGGGACCTGACAGGTGATCAAACGCTGACTGGCGACGTCCTTCTGGTCGTATGCAAGGAAGACACCGTCACCATTCCCGCGCTGACAAACCGCTTATTCGCCTTTCGATCGGATGGAACGCAGATCGGACTCGAACAGGACATTTCATGGATTGACGCGGCCCTGGACAACGGAAGCGGCGGAGGCGGAGGCCCCGGACCGCATGAAATGGAAGCCATTGTCGTCGATGAGACGAATGGAATTATTTACATCGGCGATGAAGCGGCGCGGGCCGTCTACTCCGTCAAGACGATCACCCCACAGACCTCGACGTCGCAGGGGACTGTATTCGGACGCACCTGGAACGCCCGCGGCGTTTACGTTGAACTGGGACTGCCTGGCCGAAACGCCGAGCCGTGGTATCCAGCGCTCGCCAATGACGTGAATTCGCCTCCCAAGCTGCGGCCTGAAGGAATGGCGTTTCGCAACGGTCAGCTCTATGTCGCCGGCGACTGGAACGAAACGCAGAATCAAGTCGCCGTCTACGGCGCCTCCCCCAACGGCACGCTGACCTATCAATCGGCGATTCAACTCCCCATTACCAACCCGCCGCCGGCGCCCGCATCCGCAAACAATTCACTTTGGGGACCCGAAGGACTGACTTTTAATACCGGCGCGACCGGCTATGGCGCCGGCGCGACTTCGCTCATCACAGTAGAAGACGCACAATACTTACTGAGCGGCAATACGCGTGCCCTCCTCGATCCGTTGAGCGGAGCACTTTCGGGCCACGGCACGTTCACATCGCTCGTGGGCGCAATCAGCCCGGATGACATTGCGTTCGGTTCGCTGACCAATCGTCTTTACGTGCTGGGCGACCCGGACATCATGCAAGTTTGGACGACCGCGAACCCCCCCGCTTACGCCAATTCGCAATTCGCCGTGGCGACGCGCAGCAAGGGATTGACGGTCATTTCACCTGCGTTTGCGCAGTTCCTGCTCAACAACCCCACGATTACTCAGGAAGTACTGCTGGTCGTGGCAAAGTCGCAATTTGGCAGCGCGACCACGCCCAACAACCGGCTCGTTGCCTACACGACTGGTGGAGGACTGCTGGGCACGGCCGATTTGAAATGGACGCGCGATGCATTTCCGGGGCAACCGTTGCAGGAATTCGAGTGCATCGCGGTGGATGAGTCCAATCGCGTCATTTATGTCGGCGATGAGAAAGCCGGAGGCGTGTTTGTACTGAGCCTCCCCACGACCCAATTGACCATCTCGACGCCTGGGGCCCTGCCACCCGGCGCCGAGGGCACGCCCTATTCACAGACGATTGTCGCAAACGGTGGAGCGCCGCCCTACAGCTTCACGATCACCGCCGGCGCGCTGCCGCAGGGGATCGCGCTTCAATCCGACGGAACGATCACCGGCATCCCGGCGCAATGCGGTCCATTTGAGTTCACGGTCCAGGCCAGTGACAGCGCCACTCCCGCGGCTACAGCGACACGCGTGTTTTCGCTCGCCGTGGCATCCGTGGGTCAGGCCGGCGACGTCAACCGCGACGGCTTGCGCAACGGCGCCGACATTCGTGGCTTTGTCTTCGCAACCCTTGGAACCGGCACTGGCACGGAAGCCTGCGGCGCGGACATGAACGCGGACGCGGTGGTAGACGGGGCGGACCTTCTGGCATTTGTGGCGGCGCTTCTCGCGGCGCCGCTGACAATCGCGACGCCGGGAATCCTGCCGCCCGGGGCCGAGGGCGCGAGCTATCTGCAAACGATAGTGGCCAGCGGAGGTACGCCCCCTTACAGCTTTGCGATTACCGACGGCGCACCGCCTCAGGGCATCGGCCTGCAGCCTGGCGGAGTCCTGTCCGGCACGCCGGAGCAATGCGGCCCAGCCGCCTTCACCGTTCGCGCGTCGGATGGAGCAACACCGCCGGCCACCGTGTTCAGAGCGTTTTCACTGACCATCGCGCCCGCCGGGCTGCCCGGAGATGTGACGCGCGATGGCCTTCGAAACGGCGCTGACGTTCAGGGCTTTGTGGCGGCGACCCTGGGCACTGGAACGAACATCGAATCGTGCAGCGCAGATATGAACGCCGACGGCGGCGTCGACGCGACGGACATTCCTTTGTTCATCGCAGCCTTGCTTGCCGGCAATTAAGAGCGGTTCTTTCAGGCGGCTCAGTTAAGAGCGTCGCCCGTAGCAGGGATTTGTTCGAAAGAGATAGGGAGTCAGCCATGCGACTCATGGCGGTTTGTCACGACAGTGTGGGAATCGGCCATTTGCGGCGCACGCTCGCCATTGCGGAGCGAGCGGTACAGACCATTCCTTCCTGCCGTGTGCTTGTAGTAAGCGGGACGCTTCATGCCTCGTATTACTCGATGCCGGACAAGGTTGATTACGTCAAGCTTCCCTCGCTGCGGAAGGGACCGGACCATCGGTATTGCGCGAAATCTCTCGGCGTCAGCATGCAGGACATCATTTCGATCCGATCCGCGATTCTCACTGCAACAACCGCGAGTTACCGGCCCGACGTCCTGTTGATCGACAAGTCGCCGTTGGGCGTCATGGGAGAGGCTGAAACGGCGCTGAAACTGGTCCGCGACCGCTATCCAGCGACACGCGTCATCTTCGGCATGCGCGACATCGAGGATGCCCCGGAGCAGACGAAGCACGAATGGCGGAAGCACGGGCACCTTGAGGCCTTGAAGTATCTTGCGGATGAAATCTGGGTGTATGGCGACCCGGCCGTGTTCGATGTGGCCGAAGCGTACGACTTGCCTCACGAAGTCACGGAAAAAATGCACTATGTGGGATACATCGCGCGCCCCGCCTGCAGCCATCCAATCAAATCGTGTGGTGCCGGCGACATGGGCAAGCGCTTGCTGGTGACCGTCGGGGGTGGGACCGATGGTTATCGACTGCTGGATCAATTCCTCTCTGCGTCGCCCCGGCTGGCCCGCGAAATCGGTCTGCATTCGAGAATCGTCGGCGGACCGGACCTGCCGCGGGCACAGGCGGATCAGCTACGACGCCGGTCGGCCGCGTTTCCGAATACTGAGTTTGTCGACACCGCGGGCTGCATGGGATGCGAATACCAGCAGGCGGACGCCGTTCTTTGCATGGGTGGCTACAACACGATGCTTGAGGTCCTGCAGCTCGGCAAGCCCATGCTCGTCTATCCGCGCGTCGAGCCGCGCCTCGAACAGTACATCCGTGCACGGCGGTTCGCAGCGCGCGGTTACTGCGAAATGCTGGATCCCAATTGTGTCAATCCCGATCGAATTCTTGAGGCGGTGGGACATGTTCTCGCCAATCACCGCCCCGGCGCGGTTCAAATGCCGAACCTCGATGGATTAACCAACGTGGCCGAGCGACTCGGCCGACTGGAGGCGGTCATCCGTGACTCAGTGGCTGTATTTGTGTAACGACCTTGGCATCCCCCTGGATGGCACCAAGGGCGCAAGCGAGCATGTGCGGGCCATTACGCGCGCGCTGTCGAGCGCTGAGCGGAAGGTCCTTGTGCTTGCACCGCGCGGTCGCCTTCCGGTTGATCACCCGGCCGAGCAGATCGAGAGTCCGTGCGGAAGGGAAACGCGCAGGCTGGCAGACGATATTCGGTCATGGCTCTCTCTAAACGATGCACCCGCGGGCATGGCCGCTGAGTTTGCGCAAATCGCATATGACGCCCAGCTTGCCCGCGCGCTCATCGATACGGACCTGGCCCCCAGCGTCGATGTGGTGGTCGAGCGCCTGTCGTTATTCAGCGCCGCCGGCCTCGCATTCGCCCGAAATCGCGGCGCGTCATACCTCATCGAAATGAACTCCCCGATGGCAAAGGAGGCCGCGACTTATCGCGACGCAGGTCTCAATGCACTGGCGCAGCGAATCGAAGCTGCGACCCTTCGCGGCGCCGACGCAGTCATGACCGTTTCGGAGGAACTTCGGCGATATGTGATCAACACCGTGGGCGTCGCAGCGGACCGCGTCGTGACAGTGCCCAACGGTGTGGAGCTCGATCTCTTTTCCCAGCAGCACGATCGAATCGCAGCCCGGAACGATGCTCGAGTGCCGCGCGACGCCGTGGTATTCGGATTTGTCGGCAGTCTCAAGTCCTGGCACGGGGTCGACGTGCTCCTGAAGGCATTTGGCGAGTCGGTTCACCAGGTTCCCAACTGCCATCTCCTGATTGCCGGCGAGGGCCGGTCCATTCAGAGCCTTCAAGCCATTTCCGAGGAGCATGGAATCAGCGATCGAGTTACCTGGCTGGGCGGCGTTGATCATGCGGCCATCCCTCGTGTGCTCGCCGCAATGGACGTTGCCGTGGCCCCCTACCTGCTGCTCGAGACATTCTACTTTTCGCCATTGAAGCTGTACGAATACATGGCTTCAGGCTTATGTGTGATTGCCAGCCGCGCGGGCCAGATTTCCGAACTGATCGATGACGGGCATAACGGTCTGCTTGCACAAGCCGGCGACGTTGCATCGCTGACCACGGCCATGGTCCGCGCCGGCCGCGACCCCGCGCTTCGCGCCCGACTCGGCGCGAAGGCCCAGCAAGCCGTGCAGCATTGCAGCTGGAGCCAAACCGCCTCACAGATCATCGAAATCGCCCGAAGGGTGAAACGAAATCCGCGGAAAGTCGTGGCCGGAGCAGCGTCATGACGACTACCGTAGAAAAAAAAGCGACCGGTGAATACACCGGCAGAGGCAGGGATCTTTCAGGCGTCGCGTACCTGCTCCAGAATTTTCCGAAATACTCGGAGACGTTCATCCTCAATGAACTGCTCGAACATCAAAACCTGGGATCACCGGTGCGCGTAATAGCGCTCCGGCTTCCCAGGGACGGGCGCTTTCACGGTTGCCTGGCTGAGCTGAACTCCGCCGCCGAGTACATTCCGGAGTCTTACTGGGAAAAACCCGACAAGCGTCGCGAAGCAACCTGGGATGCACTGCGCAACGCCCCGGGTGGACTGTTTCGAGCCGTCCGCCGACGGTTTGGAAAACAGGTTGACTTCCGCGACCTCTGGCAGGCCGTGCTGGTTCGGCGATGGGCTCAGCGACGGGGAGGAGCTCCTGGGCACCCGGGGTCCCCTGACCAACCCGCTGAACCCCGACACGGACGGCGACGGGTACAGCGACTTCCGAGAGATCGTCCTGGGCAAGAATCCGCTGGACCCGGACGACACCGCCCGGCTCGGCTCGCTCACCCTGCCCTGGTTCAAAAACAACTGAGGGCCCGCCCGATGGCCCCGCACGGAGATATCCCATGATGAC
>CAYXEY010000211.1:402-8444 GCA_964464105.1 uncultured Planctomycetaceae bacterium | reverse complement strand
CCTCAAGGGAGAGGGAGCGAGTGCGACGATAAGGCGGCTCGCTTTTGCGGTCAAAGTTGGCGCTCTTCTTACGGATCGGCGTTCACCGGCTTAGAGTTGTAACGTTCCGCGGCGATTGGCAGTTCGGTCAGAACGCAGATGGGAAAGCAGATTTGACAGCTTCCGGCCCGATTCAGGTGATTATCAATCCGATTTCGGGGCGAGGAGCGGCGCGCCGGTTGGTCTCAGAGCTGTGCCGTCTGCTGGTGAATGATGGGATTGGGGTCACGATCGAACAGACGCAGGGGCCGGGTCAGGCGGCGACGCTGGCCCACCAGGCGGAAGCGGCCGGCTGCCGGGCGATCGTGGTGGTCGGCGGCGACGGCACGATCAACGAAACAGTGGGTGGGTTGTCGGATTCGGCCCCGCCGCTGCTGATCGTCCCCGCCGGGACGGAGAACATCCTCGCCAAGCACTTTCGCACGCGCAAGAACGCGGAGTGGCTCAGGGGAGTCGTGCTGGCGGGTCGAACGGCGGAGATGGATGTGCCCACCGCGAATGGGCGGCGATTCCTCATGGTGTCGGGCGTGGGGTTCGATGCTGAATGCGTGCGGCGCGTGACGCTGGCGCGGCGAGGCCGGATTACGTACGCGAATTATTTTCTCCCGATCTGGCGGGCCTTCTGGAGTTACAAGCATCCGCGCCTGAGAGTCGAAGCCGATGGCGCGACGATATTCGAAGGGCAGGGGCTGGCGATCGTGGGTAATGTGCGGCGATACGCGTGGGGATTACAACCCGCGCTGCGCGCCGTGCCTGATGATGGGCTGCTGGATGTAATTGCTTGTCCATGTACGTGGCAGGGTCCGCTGTTGATGCACGCGTTGAGAACGATCGTGCGGCGGCAGTTGAGGGGCGACGTGGTCTACCGGCAGGCGCGGCGGATTCGTATCACGACGGAAATGGAAGCCGGGGTGCAGGTCGACGGCGACTGGGGCGGTGTGACGCCCGTCGAATATGAGATGTCGGGGCGGCGGGCGCGGTTTCTCGTGGGGCCGGATTTCGCGGGGTAAAGCAGTGCGTCGAATCATTTTTTGTTTTGTATTGATTGTCGCGGTCGGCGTCGCGCTGGGGCAGGATTCGGAGACTCGAACCGCCGCGTCGCAGCCGACCACGCAGGCGGCGAGCCGGCCCTCGAGCACGAGCCAGCCCGCGGAGCCGCTCTCCGAGATCTCGAATGACGACGCGACCGCGCTGATTCGATCGGCGCGGAGAGCCATGAAGGCGAAGTTGCTGGGCAAGGCGGAAATCGCCGCGACTTATCGCCCGCTGAATCTCGCCCATGCGCGGGGCGTGGTGCATCTTCAGCTTCGCGACAGGGGACACTTGATCGGCGAGGCCCAGTCGGCGGAAATGCCTGTCTCCGATGCCGCCGTGGCCGCGGGAACGCTGCTGGGGCAGGCGATTCGCGCGCGCCCCGCCATGATGCAGCGCCCGGCGATCAAATCGGGAGGCGACAGCCTGTACCTCGTGTTTGAGTGGATGGGACCGGGCGAAACGCTCGCCGAGAAGTACACGAGCGATCAGCGCTGGACGGACGAACTGTTGCGGGCCTTCGATGCAGGGCGGGAAGGTGTGGGTCTGCGTTTCGGCAGCAAGTCCGCGCGAACTTCGGTTGTCGAGATCCTGGCTTCGAATTACACGCCGTCTCACGCCCTCGCCGCGACCGAGCGGGCGGTCAACCTGACCCAGGCCGACAAGGCCGCGAAGCCGGACGACATTGCCTATTTTCGATTTGATACGCACGTCGCGATTCAGAAAGACGCGCGCGGCCGTGCAGTGATGCTCAATCGCGGCGACCTGCTGATTCAGGACGCGGAAGTCACGGCTGCGACGGTCGATGCCGCGATTGCCCGCATGGGCGCGTACCTGCGTTACCGCCAGAATCCCGACGGGTGGTTCACCTACGAGTTCCTGCCATCGTCGGATCGATACAACGAAAGCGATAACCCCACGCCGCAGGTGCATGCCCTTGCGGCGTTGACGGCGTTTGCGAAGTGGACCGGCGCGGCCAAAGACGCGGAGGCCGCGCGGCATGGGTTGGATGTCGCGGTGAATCATCTGCGGCCGGCATGGATCGAGCCACGCGGCACAGAGGGAGGGGCGACCTCTCAGCCTGTTACGCAGCCGGCGCCGGGCGAGCAGGGCTGGGTCTTCAGCGGACCCGATCAGGAAAAGGTGTTGGCTGCGACGGCCTGGCTGGCCATCGCGTTGAATGAGGGCCGCGGCCTCAATGATCACATTGGCAAGCATGCCGGTTTGATTCGCGCGATCGCCAACTCCCAGGATGATGCGGGCCGCATCGAGATGCTGCCGGTCCACACCAAGAGCGAAGTGGAGGAAGATTTCGCGGCCGCGGGGCTGGGGCTTCGGGCCATGGCGCAGGTCGGGGGCGTGGATCGGCGCGAGCAATTCGAAATGATCGCGCATCGCGCGTATTCGTACTACCGACAGCGGCTCATAGTCGATCCGACGACAACCAAGCCCGACATCCAGATGCCCGACCCCGAGGCGGCGATGGCCCTGGTCCGTGGATTCGCTTCGGCGTACCCCATTACGCAGGATGCCCGCCAAAGCGAATTAGTGTTCAAGGTGCTTGATGCGCTATGCGAGCGGCAGATCACCGAGACATCAGGGGCCACGCCGGAGCTGTTCGGAGCTTTCGGAGCCCGCGCGGCCGGCGATCTCGGCTCGGACACGACTTACTATCTCAGCGCCTTGAACGATGGGGTGAAACTCGCGCGGCAGATCGGCGATGCCAGGCGCGAGCAGGCATACACCGCCGCCGTTCGCCGGGCGGTTCGATTCGTGCTTCAACTCGAGTTCCGCGAGAACGGCTGCTTTTATGTCCGCAGTCCGCAGGATGTGCTGGGCGGAATTCGCACGAAATTGTGGGACAACCGCGTGCAGATCGATCGATGCGGGGAAGCCCTGATGGCGCTGATGGAAGCGCGGGTGATCCTGTTCGGACCCCGGCCCGCCGACAGCCAATGATCGTGCAAACGTGGCTTATCCTTATTGTGCGAATGAGCTTGTGTTGACCGGAATCGCAGACGCGTCCGCCAATCTTTGAACGTCTCAATCTGCCTGATCTGACCGGCAGCTTTTGCGCCATAGCTGAGAATCAGGTTTTCAGTTTTCCAACCAATTTGACGTTCAGCAAAGCCCGCCCAGCGGACCGCTCGCGGGTCGGCGAAGTTCGCCGTTTCGTCCGGGAAAACGCTGAAGTCGCCGGCGCACTTCCCGCCGATACAAGACCGAGAATTGCGTTACCGAATGCCGCAGATCGGCCGGTTTCGCCTTTCGCGCAGAAAGCGCGTTGACGGAAGCAGTGACATGAACGCCCCGGCTGCAACAACCAGCGCCACGATTCGCGAAACCCTCGCCGGGTTGTGGCAGATTCCGCTGGCCCTGGTCGGACTGGGCGTGATGGCCGGCGGGATGATGCACATTGCGACTTCGCATCACCCCCTTTCGATGGACGAGCAACTGTTGCTATCGCAGAAGCTCCGCGATGCCGGCCGTTTCGAGGACGCCTCGGGATACCTGGCCGACCTGCTCAACGAGCCTGACCGAACCGATCCGCAGCGCGCCGCCCTGCACATGGCTCTGGCCCAGACCATTCATCAGGCCGAGCACCGGTTGCGCGGACACCTGCCCAAGAACGTTGAGTCCATCATCTCCAACTTCGAGCGCGCGGTTCGACTGGGCCGTTCACCGAGTCGAAGTGAGTGGGCCTTCGCCGCGGATGCATATGACTGGGCCGGGCGCGGTGAGGAAGCGGTGGAGGCGCTTCGCCGGGGCATTGCAAGAGACGAATCTCGCTCGGGCGAACTGCGCCGGCGAATCGTTGATATCGGGTCGCGCCAGGCAGGGGAGCTGACCCAAGAGGGCCTGGCGGAACTCGATGCAATGCTGGCGGATGAGAAGATCAGCAAGGACGACTTTGCCTGGGCGCTGGAGCGCAAGGCCGACTTTCTCCTGGCCGCGGGCGACACGTCGGCAACGGATCAGTTGATCGAGTCGGGCCGACAGCGACTGCCGAGTGAAAAGTACGAAGATCTGCTGGAGTTTCTCGACGCTCAACTGGACCTTGAGAAGGGCGACGCGATCGCATCCGAGCGGAAGCTGCTGGCGGTTCGAGATCGCCGGGAAACGCGCGACGAGCTGTGGGCCGATGCCGGCAGGCTGCTCGGCATGATTGAATTGGGACGGGGCCAGGCCGAGGTCGCGCTGGCGTACTTCGAAGAAGTCCTGCAGTCACACGATCGGGGCGAATTGCACGACGCCTGCGACTTTGGCCGGGCCGAGTGTCTCCAGCGACAGGGCCGGCACGCGGACGCGCTATCAATCTTCGGGGAACTCTACGATCGTCTTGGTGATTTCAAGCGGCACCGCTATCTCTCTCACGCGATGCTTCGCACGACGCTGGCAGTCGCGGGCACCACGCTGTGCGATGCAGCGGATTCAGGCGATTCGGATCGCGAAGCGGGTGTTTCATACCTGCGCAAAGCGCTCGATTGGTTTGAACCGGCCAATCTTGAGCCGGGGGCGCCGCCTGCGTCCCGACAGGCACAGTTGCCATTGTGGAGCCGGGTGGCGGACAGCCTTCGCCGGCTTGCAGTCGCGGCCGACAGGCCTGCGGCGAAGAAGCTCGATCCGATGCGCGCAGCGCGGCTTTATGGGGAGGCGGCCGAGGCATTCGTCAAGATGTCGCGCATCGACACGGAAAATGAGCCGGCGTCGGCGCAATCGATGTGGAACGCCATCGATTGCTACGCCGCGGCCGGGCGGCGCGATCGGGTCATCGTGCTTCTCGATCAATTCGCGAATGACCGGATGGGCAATCCGCTTCGCTCGCGGGCGCTGCATGAGCTGGGCGCGGCTTATCAAGCCGAAGGTCGATTTTCAGAAGCGGCAGTGGCTTACGAACGTGTCATCGCGGAATACCTGCCGTTGCCCGCGGCGCTGGCCTCCATGGTGCCGCTGGCGCAATGCCTGATTCAACAGGGCGAGCCGCACGCCCGGCGCGGACTCGCGATTCTCACGGACATTGTCGACGATCGCGGCCCGGCGCCGCTGTTCACCCCTCAGGCCCTCGAGTATCGCGAAGCCCTGTTTCAACTGGCCCGCTACTACCTGCATGTGAAGGACGATGCGGTTTCCGGACGACTGGAGCGGGCGATCGAGCGGCTGGAGATGGCCCGGTCGCTGTATCCCGACGACGAGCAGATGTCGGAGCTGATGTTCCATCTGGCCGATTCGTATCGCCGCAGCGCGATGGCGTTGAACAAGCGCGAGTCCGCGGATGGTGCGGCGCCGAGCGCATCGCTGGACAAGAATGCCGAAGTACCCGAGCCGATTCGGAAGGATGCCGCGAAGCGACTGCGCGCGGCGCTGGCCAATTATCAGGCGGTCATCGATGACCTGGCTCCGCGGGATGACTCGACGCTGCGCGACATTGAGCGGACCTACCTCAAGCTGAGTTTCCTTTATCGAGGCGACTGTCTGTTTGAGCTTGGCCAGTATGAAGAGGCCCGCGAAGCCTATGAAGAGGTGGCCTGGCGGTATGCCGACAGTCCGGCCTGCGTATCGGCCTCGATGCAAATCTACCATTGTCACTTGCGCATGGGCCTCACGGACGAGGCGCGTGCGACGCTGGGCCGCTTGAAGTGGCTCATCTCGACGGTGCCGGAGAAGTCCTTCGCCGTCGAGCCGGGTCAGCCCGGCAAGCAGTATTGGACCGACACGATTTCGCGCATGGAAAGGCTCGACGCCGCGGCGATGCAGTAGGCGGCGGGCAAACGGGATGCAGGGATGTTGAACATGGATTCGCAAACATCGCAACTGACCATTGGCGAATTGAAGTTGCTGCTGGGCCATCAGCGAACGCTCTATCGCCGGTTGAGCCTGCTGGCCACGCGGCAGCGCTCGCTCATTGTGCAGGATGACGCGCGGCGGCTGATGGAATTGCTTTCTGAGCGGCAGACGCTGGTGGACGGGCTGATCGGCCTTTCGCGCCGGCTGGCGCCCTATCGCGAAAACTGGACCACGCTGTTCGCCTCAATGGATGACGAAGGCCGTCGCGAGGTGTCCGGCCTGCTGGAAGAGGCCAACACCGCGCTGGGCACCATCCTTCGCGATGACGGACGCGATTGTGAAGCACTGGCGGCCAAGCGGGATGATATTTCGCAGCGCCTGGCGCAGCACGTCAGTATTGGAGCGGTTGGCGGGGCTTATGCGGAAGCGGCCGCTGCGACGAGTCGGGTAGGCATTCTGGCGGACACGGAAGGTTGATCGATGACCTCGGCGGTGATGGACAACATGACGACGCGCGCCTCGGTGCATCCGACTGACGGCGCAATGACTGATCGCGAACGCGAGCTGGGTGCAATTGTGCTGGCTTACAGCGATGTGACCGACCGGTTGAAGGTGGCGCATGAAAACCTGGGCCGCGAAGTGCGAAGGTTGAGCGACGAGCTTGCCGCGAAGAACCAGGAGCTGCGGCGGCGCGAACGGCTTGCGGCACTGGGTGAAATGGCAGCAGGACTGGCCCATGAGGTGCGCAATCCGCTGGGCGGCATTGCGTTGTCGGCGAACAAGTTGGAGCGGGAGCTGAGCGATCGGCCATCGGCGAAGCTAACGGCCAACCGCATTTGCAACGCGGTGCGCGATCTCGATCGGCTTGTGGCGGAGATTCTGGAGTTCGCCCAGGAGGATCGGCTGGAGCGCTCAGAGCATTCGGTGCGAGAGTTACTCCATCACGTTGTAACGCAGGTGGAGCCGCTGGTGGAGGAGAATGCCGCGGCAATCGAAGTAACCTGCAGCCCAAGTGATTTGCGGTTGAATTGCGATCCGCACCGGCTTGGGCGCGTGCTGCTGAATCTGGTGATGAATGGTTTGCAGGCGGCCGGTGCGAAAGGGCGCGTGGTTGTAACTGCGAGTAAGACGGCATCCTGTATCGAAATCGAAGTAATTGATAACGGCCCGGGTATTTCGCCGGAGCATCTGGATCGAATCTTCAATCCGTTCTTTACCACCAAGGCGAAGGGCACGGGTTTGGGGCTGGCGATCGCCCATCGCATCATCGAGGCACATGGTTGGACCCTGCGGGCTTCGAATCACTCTGCCGGCGGCGCTTCCTTTCTGATCAGGAGCGAGTTTGGCTAGTAAGCCGCCGTAAGTAAATCACTGTAAGTAATAAAGAGAGAATCGCGTGAGCCAGGAAGGCTCGCAATTAATAGTAAGTGGAACAATAACCAGTACAGGCCCAGTAACCAAGGATGGAGCGGCTTTTATGGCACGAGTTTGTATCGTAGATGACAAGGATGTGATGCGCGACAGTCTGGCTGACATTCTAGTGAGCCAGGGTCACGAGGTGTCAGCTTACAACGATCCGCAGCGGGCGTTGGTCGAAGTGCGGCCGGGCGCGCACGACGTGATCGTGAGCGACCTCAAGATGCCTGAAATGGACGGCATGGAGCTGCTCCGCGGTCTGCGCTCGCGCGGCGTGGAGACGCCCTTCGTGCTGATGACCGCCTATGCGAGTATCGCGACGGCGGTTGAGGCCATGAAGATCGGCGCAATGGACTACGTGCAGAAGCCTTTCGAGGCGGATCAGATCGGCATGGTGATCGAGCGGGCGACCTCGATGGGCCGGCTGCGCGGCGAAAACGAAGTGCTTCGCGAACATCTGCGCGAGCTGGAAGGCGACGCGCAGATGATCGGCAACAGCCGGGCGATGCGCGGCGTGCGGGCGCAGCTGGAGCGCGTGGCCCGCAGTCAGGCAACCGTCCTCATTCAGGGCGAGAGCGGCACCGGCAAGGAACTGGCCGCCCGCGCGGTCCATGCCCTCTCAGCTCGAGCCGACAAGGTCATGCTCTGCGTGAATTGCGCCGCCCTGTCCTCGACTCTACTTGAAAGCGAACTCTTCGGTCACGAGCGCGGCGCCTTCACCGGTGCGGACAAGCTGCGCAAGGGCCGCTTCGAATTGTCTGCCGGTGGCA
>CAYXEY010000211.1:0-383 GCA_964464105.1 uncultured Planctomycetaceae bacterium | reverse complement strand
TGCTGCAGGAAGGCGAGTTCGAGCGCGTCGGCAGCAGTGCCACGATGAAGTCGGATGTTCGTGTGGTTGCGACCACGAATCGCGATCTGTCGGAATGGGTGCAGCGCCGGCGCTTCCGCGAGGATTTGTTCTTCCGCGTGAGCGTGCTGCCGGTCGTGTTGCCGCCGCTGCGCGATCGACGCGAGGACATCCCCGAACTGGTCGCGCACCTGCTTGGCCGTTCCGCCGAGGCTTCCGGCATGCCGAAGCGCGAGCTCGGCGAGGATGCGCTGGCGGTGATGCAGACCTATGACTGGCCCGGCAACGTGCGCCAGCTGCGCAACGACGCCGACTGGCTGATGATCATGGCGCCGGGCGGGGCTGCCGAGCCGATCCGTGCCGAG
>CAYXEY010000210.1:7737-8457 GCA_964464105.1 uncultured Planctomycetaceae bacterium | reverse complement strand
CCTCCGGCTGCCTCGGCGCGCACTTCAGGAGCGCCGCGGACAGAGGGTTTTGCTTTGCAGAGGTCAATGGCGCGCATCGACATCCACCCAGCCGAACCGACTCGGATGTGGAATCATTGGCCCAGCAGATCACCACCAGGCGCAAGGCATGCTGACTGTCGTTTGGAAGGCACCGGTCTCGTCCACCTTTGCCTCCTCAACTATGACACCAGTTTCCTCAAACGCAAGTTAAATTTGGAAGGAATTTACATCCTGCGATCGTCACCTGCTTGACGACATTTTGAAAAGTGTTGTGAAAAACGTGGTAATTGGTGTAAAAATAGAAACGGGGAGAGCAACCACAGGCCTGGTGGACGAGAGTGCCAACGACGGTCGGCACGGTCTGGGGCGCTCTCCCCTTCCTTGTCAGGGGGATTGAACTGACTGGACAACTGTTTCAGTCTCGCTACTCGGGATGTCTGGCATGGTTGCAATTGCGTTACCCAAGTCTATCGCGATTAGGCCCAACACCAATATCGCAAGCACATAGCCTGGCCAACGCGACCGCCAATAACCGGCAATTCTCTCTAGTGCGAGGCAAACTCCTGTTCCGAACGCAAGTGCCAGGACGATTCGGACGATTTCGATTGAAGAATGGTCGGTCAAGTAGCTTGCCCAATTCCATCCCGGCGGACTCGCCGACCACCAGGGGCTGGATCGGCGTGGCCGAGGGGAGCAGCC
>CAYXEY010000210.1:0-7727 GCA_964464105.1 uncultured Planctomycetaceae bacterium | reverse complement strand
CGAAAGACCACAAATAGCAGCCAAAGACAAGGGTGAAATTGACCACTTCGAGATCGATCCTCGAAGTGCAAATAAGACCAATACTGGCATCAGATAGGCCAAAGCAGCAACAAGGCCTAACACATGCTGATTCTGAATGCTGACTTGGCGTTCAATCGTGATGACAGCAAACAGTCGTGTCATTTGAGCATGAAAACTAGATCCGATGCATATCGGCCATATGGCCCAAAATCCCAATGCGATCACGGCTTGAGGTAGGCCGGTCCTTGCGTGCCCCAGTCTTGGTCGACCAGGCCAGAGAGCGATCATCATCACGAGAATAAACGTCACCCCCAAGTAGCCTAAATCGACGCTCTGAGATACATCCGTTGGAACCCAATTGGCAGAACGGCCTATCAGGCCAGAACAGTCAAACCATGCCAGTGGCCCTAAGGAAGTCAGTCTTGGGGACTCAAATTCAGCGATCATCACCGGCAATCCTGAAGCAAAGGGTGTCCAGGGCGACAGCGCGATCGCCAGTACGAATCCGCCCATGAGAACCAAGTACTCCCAGTACTTTGATCTCGCCCCGTTTCCCCAGCCGTCAGGGCGAGTGAGTTGTTGGGAGATTGCGAATACTAAGACAAGTATTGCAACCCAACTAAGCCCCAGTGTCTGAAGGGTCGCAAGGCCGACGGCAAAGGACAAAATTAGGCGATGGTATTTTTGATCGCGCAACTTCGATGCAAGCAGGATCGTGGCGATGGCGGCCACGCCGATCCACCGCGCGGTCGAACTGCACATGAAAATGAGGGGATGCCACGCAAATGCCAAGCCTCCTACTGCGCACCAGATTGTTCTCAAGCCGAGGCCAAACCTCATCAGGATCATGCCGGATACTGCGAGTGTTACAAAGGCAGCCTGCTCCTCCCATCGAAGGCGCCCTCGAAAGCTCCCCAAGAGGATATTCGCTGACAGTGCGACAACGAGGGCGGCTGCAAACCGTAGTCCTTGAGATCGAATCCAAGGAAATCCGACGCAGGGTTCGCGTCTGTGCGATCGAAAACTCTCTGGCGCCTCTCTCAAGTTCAGGAGGTCAGTTGCTGAGTGAAGCATGAATCGCAACCTCCTTCGAGACGCCATGTGAACCCACGCGGATTTTGAAGGATGAGATCTTGCCATTCAGTTGCTGTGGGGCCAGCTCAACATCTATCCATTGCTGTCCCTCGTTCTGAGCCCCTTCGCGCAGCTTTGCCGTAATGCCTTGCGGAAGATCCTTCGCATCAATACTCAAGTTCAAGGGAGTTGTTGGATCAATTGAATCGATACGAATGGCTCGTCGCAGCGGCTCCTAACCAGCGGTGTGGCCCATATAGACCAAGGACGGCGTTATCCGAAAAGGCAACTGCGGCTCGCACCGAATGGGAACTTGAAAGACGCGAGGTGAATCGAGCGAAATGTGAATGTCAATCTTTGCCTGCCATTCAGCACAGGCCTCAGTCAATTCCAATTCAATCGAGTGACGAGGAGAGTTCTTAGCGGCGTCCCATGTTGCCTTGAGGGCATGTTCTTCAAGCCTGACTTCCTTGATCGAAAATGGAACTTCCTCAGCATGAGAGATGTTCAACGTCAATCTCGCGGGAGCACGGCCAGCCAAGCCTACGAACCGTAGCTCCTCTGGGTGAAATTCCAGGGGTGGGACAACCTCAGCTTGAAGTGGGACTTCGATTCGTGACGGAGGACTTCCAGCATCGAATGCGATCGCCTCGTGGATCGCCCCGAGCTTGCTCCCGCTATCGAAGGTGACCTGGAATGATGCGCTTTCTCCCGGCCTAACCGTCTGGACCTGAGGCCCCACCGTGACGCATCCACAAGTGATTTTGGAAATGCAAATGTCGGCCGAGGATGGTGATTCATTTCGAAGGTGTAGCGTTACATGCGGCTTGCGGCCTACCACGACGCGCCCGAGATTCAGTTTTGCCGGCGTTGGAATGATGGTGGTGATCTGCGCCTCGATCTCAGTTGAACCGTGCTGGCTGGTGGGCCCGCGTATCGGGGGAAGTCTTACGCTTTGAGCATCGACACTGTCCTCGGGCTCCAATTCTGCAGCCGATGTGTCGGCCGAGAGTCGTGATGGACGGGTCGTGGGCTGCGTCGTTGCTTCGATGTTGTCCAGGCCCGTCAATGCGGCGATGATCTGAGGTTGTTGCGGGTTCTTGTGCAGTGACTCATACCACCAATGGCGCGCTAGATCCGGCGAATGAAAATGGTCCCGCGCAAGAAAACCCAGTTCTCCATAAGGTCGGAAGTCCTCAGGCGACGATCGGGTCAAGTCCTCGAAGACCTTTGCGGCCCAATCTTGCTTTCCGATCGCCTTGAAAATCTTGGCTAAATTCCAGCGCGCTGGCGAATATCGCCAATTTCCCCGACAGGCCTCTTCATAATGGTGGATTGCTTCATTGACCAGGCCGGCTTCAGCCAAAGCGCTGGCCACGTTGTTTAGAGTCTCACGAACACCCCGGCAGTGCGCCAGACACTCAGCGAAGCAGGCCTGCGCGGCGACGTTGTCCTTTTTGGTCAAATGGCGCATAGCCCTGGCGTAGTGGTAATCCGAAATGATAAATGATGCTGCCCAGTCTTCCGGTGCTGACACTTCTTCCAGATTGCGATACGAGATGCGCTTCCAACATTCCTCAAAATCCAGGGGCTGACCTGTGGGCAAGAGGTGATAAACCAGTCCCACCGGAACGGTGGAAGCGTTCTCCACGAGCGAAGGTTTTTTCACCGTGTAGTAGACTGGACGACGGGATGTTCGAATGAGCCATTCCTCAATTCGATCACGTTCCTCGGGTGTTCGCGGTTTACCAGGGCTGTTGGGCATGTCGCGGTACAAGTCGAGATCGATGTAGCCATATTTGTCGGCGATCAATACATCTGGCCGACAATTGTCTACGTACGTTCGGTAGATCAATGGAAACGTATCGTGGTCACCCGATGGAAAAATCATGGCCCCGGGAAGCATGCATTCGAGGAGGTTGTCGGCGTGATCCTGGGCGAACCAATAGTGCCGCATGTTGTTATGTGGTCCATTCGCAACCAACAGAATTCCGATGACCGTGGCGCCGACGATGCGACCTGCGAGTCTAGATGAATAAGAAGCGATCCGTGGCGTTGAGCCTGCGGTCCGTATTCCGTTAATGAGCCAATCGAGACCGGCGGCCAAAGGGATCGCTGAAATCAGCGCGAGTGGCAGAAGGAAGACCTCCTGCACGTGTTGGTCCTGGGCATCGAGTCGTGGCCCTCCACTCGCGAGGTAAAGCGGACCACACGCAAACAGCGACAGCAACACCAGTGAACAGAGGTCGCGGTGAACCCGACGATGGCGCAACGCAACCAGGCCTATTAACAAGAAGGGTATCAGCACCGGCGTCCACTGTCGGCTCATCCACCGCACTGCGTAGTCCAAGCGACCAGTGATCAAGCCGATTGTCATTGGAACGGGTGCCTCGTCAATGCCGCCCTTGTATTGGCCGCGAGCCACATGTTCCCATATCTGTGAAATCGTAGTTGTTTCACCCCATTTGACGGGTACATCGCGACGAGCTGCCCAAGGCAAATAGACATAGGGTATGAGACCCGTGATAAAGAACAGTGCGCAAGGCCCAATGACGCGGCCTCGGCGAATAAGACATGGATCCACCCACAGGGCCCAGAGGCCGCAACCCAGCGCCGCAAAGCCCAAGATGTGGTGATTGGTCATTCCGAGGCCAAACAGCAGAGCCGCGAAGAAAAGCGCTCGCGGTCTTTGATGCTGATGCCAATGGGCAAAGCACGCGAGCAGCGCGCCGGTAAAGGCGAGATTGAGGGCATAGACTTCAGCGATGACGCTCTGTGACCAAATTGAATCCGTAAGACCTGCTGCTGCCGCCGCGCAACCGGCAGCCACATGCGAGAATTTGAATAGTCGCAGACTGTAACTGACTAACACGACAGCAATTGCGGTACAGATTGCGCTGAAGACATTGGCGCGCCAGGCCACAGGGCCAAAAGGAAACACGTGAGTCCAGAATCCGCAAAGAAGAGTCCAGCTGGGATAGCCCGGAGGATGGGGAACGCCGAAGAAATAGGCAGCTGTGATCAGCTCGCCGCTGTCTTCTCCTGTCACCGTGGGGGCGGCTGTGAAAACATGCACTGCGGCGGTAAGAAGCCCCGGCCAGATTAACAGCAGATATCTGGAGAAAAATGACGGCTTGCGAGGATCTGCAAGGGCATTGCAGGCCAACGCAGCGGGTGGAACTGGACGCGCCATGTTGGCACCTCCATTGGCATGAGACTACTGTACGAGCGTGGGTTAATGCACCTCACGTCCATAACTTTGCCAAGGGTGTCCGCACACTTGGGCTAAGCGCGGAATGAAATAGCGTCCAGAACAGGTTCAAATTTACATCACGATCCGATCATCTGCAAATTATTTGAGAAAAATCAGCATTAGCCTGATGGTTTACAAGTTATGCTGGTTGATAGTGCGCAATTTGTCAGGCCGAGGATGTGCGAAAGTATGGGCGGCAGGTTTGATGCACTGAGGGCATGGGGGAACGCGTTGTTCTGGACGCGTGCTCATCCCGGGGTATGTTCCCTCGAGTCAACTTCGCCTGCCGCCCTGTGTAATAGTTACGTCTACGCCGACCGCGCTCACATCATTTCTAGTTTTTTTCACATTTCTGCGGAAGGAAAACCAGTCGATCGCCGCGGAAATTGTCAGATCTCGTTGTCCCTGCTGCGCTTATACAAAAAGCTGATATAGCCTTTACTGGCACAATTGTTTTTTTTGATTCTTCGAAAATTCTGTTGTTGTGGGGAAATGACGGTCTCAGCCAGATCCTTGCTCCTTGTCGACTATTTTTATCTGGAATTCTTGCATTCAAATTTGCTTTGTACGTACGAACACGTCAATTTGCATTCCTATGAGTGCGATGTATATTTGAATCGTTCTGGACGCATTCCCGGGGATGACAGCGTGTACGAGCGATTTCGATCGTTGCGTAGTGACATTCATTGCGCTGTAGCGAGAGTAATCCTTGGTTTTCCGGGCCAAACAATGCTGCCCAATCAACCATTGCACACGCCCCCTTTGCTTTTCAGCCGCAAACACGCCGTTTTCGCTGTGAAGGGTGTGTTTGCCTTAGGGCTCGTATGGTTGATTGGAGAGAATGTGACGTGCCGTGATTCTGTCCAGCTCAAGGATGGGACCACGGGCTACTTGCAAAATCGAGCAAATGGCGAGTTCCACGTTCAGATCGCACTGAATTCTGTGGTCACGGTCAAGGTCAACGAAGTCGATTCGATAAAATTGGGCCTCTATTCATCGATCCAGCAATTGGATTTCGGCGCATGGATCATGGTGCTACTAGTTCCCATGTGTGCCAGCGTACTGTTTTGGTTGCGGTGGCACACACTGCTCAAGTGGAATGGCGCATCTGTGGAGCGGTCGTGGAGTGGTTCCACTTGGATTTGGAGTCAAATTGCGGGCATCCTACCGACCGGCTCACTAGGTGCTGATGCATGCAGGGTTTACGCCGTCCGCGCTGTGTTCTCGAGTGTTTCGACTCCCATCGGGATTGTGATGATTGAGCGAATAACAGGACTCATTGCATTGATTGCCATCGGAATGGCCGGTTCATGCTTTCATGACGTCGCAATCGGAGCTTTGGACGTCGCTGTCTTGCTCCCATCAGTCTTTGTTGCCTTGGGCGTGGTCGGAGTAGGCGTAATCGCTGCGCGATGGTGTTTGGCGCCGAGTGCATGGGGACGGCTACGTACCATCATTCGCCCTTTAGTCACCACGGTGCAATCGCCACGTCGCTTGCTTGGCACCCTGGCCATATCACTGCTGGGGCAGACTGCTTCGATACTGGTCTTTGTAGTAATCGATCGGTGTATGGATTGGGATACGCCGTTGCCGTTCTACCTCATCGTGATCCCGGCGATCACATTGACTCAAATGCTACCCTTCCACATCGCAGGTCTTGGCGTTGCCGAACTAGGACTTTGGTACTTCTTTGGACAATGGACCACCCGGTCCGCCTCTGATGCGGTATTGATCGCCAATGTCGCCCGCTTAGCGACTTGGGCCTCGCTGGCGCTGATGGGATTCACATTTTGGCTTTCCCGTATGGGTAGCTCTAATTCCCGGGCATGCTGCCATCGTGCCGCCACTGCGGGGAAATATTGGGAGACAGCGCGAGGGTGAAGGCGATTGAACCCACTAGAGTCTAGCTGGAGCCCATTGACCGTGCACTGAGTTGGCAGTCGGGGTGATGGATGCCGAGGAGGGCTTGATGATCGGTGCGATTCAACATCAATTAGAGCGTTTTGGGTTAGAGATTCGTCGTTCCGGTTACCAGCCGTGGCAACAGAATCCGTTCTTCACGTCGGAATACGATGTCGTAAGGACCCACACCCTGCTCTCCAAAGACCGCTGCTTCACGTTGTTCCAATTTGCTCGCTATTTGAGCCGGCTGAATGGCGCTATGGCCGAAGTCGGCGTCTATCGTGGAGGCAGCGCCAGGCTCATCGCCAGCGCCGCCCCTCAATGCACGATTCACTTATTCGATACGTTCGAGGGAATGCCGCAAGTAGACAGCGCCATCGATCGGCACAAGGCAGGAGACTTCAGCGATACCAGCCTTACAGCGGTCCAGGCGTATCTAGCAGACAATACTAATGTGAGCTTTCATCCTGGGGTATTTCCCGTCTCGGTCTCAGGTCTGGAGCGAGAGAGATTCAGCTTCGTTCACGTCGACTGCGATATTTATGCCGCTGTTTCAGCAAGCTTGTATTTCTTCTTCTCGAGGCTCGTCGATGGCGGAATGCTCATTGTCGACGACTACGGCTGGGTCGGATGCCAGGGAGTGGACCGCGCTGTCGCCGAGTTCACCCTACGAAATGGCCTCTGGCCCCTCATTACCGCTCGTTATCAATGTGCGTTTATCAAGCTGCCGGCAGCGATTTGCGAGGCGCAATTGGCTGAAAGCTTACGCTCGAAGCAACGACTTACGCATTATGAATAGGTCCAGCTCAATCACGCAATTTGAGAGAAATGGCTCACAAGGGGGATTCTCCCTTATATGGCATTCAGCAACCGCGCGCGATGCGCTAGTGCTACTTTTGTTCACCTTGATTGCCGTCGCCGCTTTTTCCAACGTTATCTCAGATCCTTCGCGAATTTTGCAAGAGGATCTCGCGTTTCAATGGGAAGGACTGCACGCGACTGCGAATTCACAGCTTTCCGAAGGGGTTTTCCCGCATTGGAACCCCTACGGCATGGGTGGCGAACGGCTCTTCGCCAACGTCCTGCTCGGACTGCTTTATCCAGGCTCAGTTCTCTTTCGAGTTCTTCGATTCGAAATGGCATATCTCGTTACGTGTATCATTCACTACTCGTTAACTGCGGCGACCACGTTCGCGTTCGCGCGTGTCGTTTTGAAGATTGACCGATTTCCAGCGGTCCTTTCTGCCTGCATTTTCGCGTATGGCGGCTTCTGTCTGGGCCATGTCAACCACCAGAATTTTGTATTCGGAATGCCGTTCCTGCCGCTCCTTCTTCTGAGTGTTTATCAACTTCACTCCACGAAACAGGTCAATTCAAAATGGTCCCTCGTGACCATTGGCGCGTTCGCCTCTTTGTTGCTCGTTGGAGCCACTCCGACATTGGCACTCGCAGCCACTGCGATTGCTTGGTTCGTCAT
>CAYXEY010000209.1:0-8509 GCA_964464105.1 uncultured Planctomycetaceae bacterium | reverse complement strand
GCGGTCTCCGCCGGCTTCACGTTTCTGTGGGAAGTGACGCAGACGCCGACCGGGGCTGTGGCCCCCACGCTGACCAACGAGACCACTTCGCAGGCCTCGTTCACGGCGACCACCGTCGGCACCTACGTGGTGACGCTCACCGTTGCCAACAGCATCGACACGGGCTCAAGCTCGGTGACGATTCAGGTGCAGTAGCCATTGCGCCGAAAACCGGCGCAGCATGCGACAGCGCCGATGAATCGCGATTCATCGACCTCATGTCAATGGGAATGTCAGCGATCTAAATCCCGCCGCCGCCTGTGGTGCTTCCTCCGCCGAGCAGCGCGAAGAGCGGGGCCAGGGCGGCCTGCTGCACCAGGCTGAACAACGTGGAAGGCAACTGATTGAGGATCAGTTGACCGGTCTGGCTGGCCACGGTCTTGCACTCGGTGAATTGAAAGAGCGGCGCCGCGGCGAGAATGACCATGAGGCGGCGGGTGAGTCGGTATTGTTTACGGGTCATTCGAGTGTTCCTTCGGCGTGCGCGAACTGGGTGTGATTCGCCACGGCCCTAATCTCAATTAGACATCAAGTCGTCATCACGGGAAAAACGGCTGCTGGTTGCCGCCCAGCAGAATCTGAATGATGTTGGCGCCGGGGAAGGCCTGCAGGATTGACTGCGTCACGCCGGCGATGGCCAGCTGTGCCACCTGCACGTTCAGTTGCGCCGCCAACGACAGGCTGGTGGACACCAGGGAGTTGGCCACCTGGTTGGCATCACAGGTCGCGGCCTGCAACATCGGAAAGGCCGCCAACCCGAAAAACAACTTGCGACTCCAGCGATTCAGTTTCTGCCAGCGCATGCGTCGAACCTCCCTGGGGATGCGGGTTGGCGCTCGCGCGCGGACCCGCTGGGAATGTATCGGCAGGCGCGACCCGATTGCCACGCGGAATTCGTCTCTTTGGCCGCCTGCGATATTGTCCTAACCCCCGATGGCGATTCAGGATGCAGGCGAAAAGATATGGAGCGGCTCAAAGTCGCGAGCTGCGCGGCGACGGTCGATTCAGCGCAATCCGCCAATCTGGGCGTGATAATCCCACCCTGCATTCACCGGAATCATCGATGGCCCCGACAATAGCCGCAGCGCCAGCGCCGCAAGCCGATATAATGACTCCGGCTTGACCCCGATACCCGGGTCGTCTGGAGGGAGCACCACCATGAATCGGATCATCCCCACGCACAAGTCGCTGGTCATTTGCGGATCGCTGGCCCTCGTCGCCACGATCGCCCTCGTCCCCCGGGCCGAGTCGCAGATCTCCTCGACTGACATCAATCAGATCATCAACCAGCTCGACCCCAATGACCTCAGCGCGATCACCGGCGCACTGACCGGCACGAACACCGGCACCGGCATCAACACGGGGACCGGGATCAACACCGGCACTGGCGTCACCACGACGGCGCCGGCATCGGGCGACCGCGTGCCGCAGGTCGTGGGCAACCAGTTCACCACCGTTCAGGGCGGATCGCTGCAGGCCCGCCGACCCGGTCTGTGGATTCAGCAGGGCATCGCCTTTCGCGCCACCGGCGAGCCGGCCCTTTCCGGTGATGTGCCGAACAATCCCGGATTTTTCAAGGACACGTTCCTTCAGATGTTTGATGTGTTGATCAGCAGCATCAATGACTTCATTGACACCATCAACCTCGGCCTGGCCCTCGACGGCATCGGCGGCGGCGCGAGTGGACTCACACCCATTCCGAACGCTGCCACGACCGGCCAGGGCACCTCGACGCCGATTCAGTAAACCGGTATTGAACGCCAATCGAAGATCAACGAGCCCCCGCTTCATTGCATTCGGGATGAATCGGGACAAGGCGATCGCGCGCCCGCTTCTCAGAATCTCGAGAGCCAAGCCGTTGCCAGCACCTCATCTCGACTCGTCGTTGCACAGGCTGCTCCTTGTTTCAGCACGCTGACGGGATCCACCGTTGTGTAGGATCATGGCGAAGAGTCTTCAGCGAGGAGCCGCCATGCCTAATCGACGACGAAAAACTACAAAAACGGACTTTCCCCCAATTCACCATCGGCCGTTGCGACTCTGGCTTGAACGGCTCTCCACCAGAGCGACACATTGGACCGGCTCTAGCGCCGCCCTGGGCATTGCCGCCGGACTGGTGATCGGCTGGCTGCTGACCGGCCCCGTCTTCAACTACTCAGAAAACTGGCAACTGGTCATCAACACCACGACGACAGTCATCACGTTTCTAATGGTCTTTCTCATTCAGCGTTCGCAGAACAAGGAAGCCCTCAGTGTGCAGCTCAAGCTCAACGAGGCCATCGCGGCCTTGAAAGGTGCGAGCAACCGGCTGATTTCCGTGGAGGACCTGACCGAGGATGAGCTGGAAGTGCTGCACATTCACTACCAGGAACTGGCACAACTGGCCAAGAATGAGTCGAACATCAGAGCAACGCATTCGATCGAGGATGCCCAGACGCGCCATGCGGCCAAGCGGCACTTGAAGAGCTGACAAAAAAAAACGGCACACCGCTTTCGCCAGTGTGCCGCCTTCTTAAGCCCTCCGGTGATCAGTGAGACCCCTCAATCTCTCCGAAACACCGGGTTAGTCGTCGTAATAACAGGGACAGTACGGGATCGCTTCGTCGCCGCCGCGGGTTTCGTGGCCGGTGACGGTGTCGCGCAGCCAGCTCCAGAATCGGCTGAAGGCATTGCGGATCGGGCCGTTGTCTTCCGTTATGTGATTGTGTGTCCTCATCATGACTGATCCTCCTCCGTCGCGCAGACTCAACTCCGTCCGCCGACCGGGGAAGACAATGCACCCGCCGTGCCAGATCGCAAATCCCCTCAAAACACAGGAGTTCTCGCAGATCGCCCGCAAAACCGCGTGAAACTACCCACCCGCTGGTGCCCATCTCACCCAGCGCGGCACACGCGTTGACTTGAATCGCAGCGACCCGTAGCGTTTACTCCCCCACCGGATGCGCTCGGGCGGCGGACCGCTCCGATTTCTCCGGCTGTCGAGTTTCCCTCGATTGCGCCATGCGGATGAACCTGCCCAACCAGATCACCGTCGGCCGGTTCGTCCTCGCCGTCGCCTTCATGGTGCTGATGGCGCGCTTCGATCACCGCGCCCTGCCCGGCGCGCAATGGATGCTCGACTGGGCCTTCTGGCTCTTCATCATCGCCGCCGTGTCCGACATCCTCGACGGCTACCTGGCCCGCAAATACAACCAGGTCACCGCGTTCGGACGCATCCTCGATCCGTTCGTGGATAAAGTGCTCGTTGGCGGGGCATTCGTGCTCTTTCTGGGAACCGGCTTCGTGGACAACGCCGGGCGAAACGTGACCGACCTTGCCGCGTGGATGGTGGTGGTCATCATCGCCCGCGAGCTGCTGGTGACCGGCCTGCGGAGTTTCTCTGAGGCCGGCGGCACGCCCTACGCCGCGAACTGGTGGGGCAAGATCAAGATGGTGGTTCAGTCGTTCACCATCGGCTACATCATTCAAACCATCGGGGGCCTGTCGCACGTCGGCTGGCTTGTGCAGCTGCGCCCCTACGTCATTTGGATCACCGTCATTACGACGGCTGTCTCGGTATTCGCATATCTTGCCGCGAGCCGCGTCGCCCTGTCGGAGCAGGCCCGTGGGTGAAGGACTCCAGGCCGTCATCCTCGGCATCATCGAAGGGCTGACCGAGTTTCTCCCGGTCTCGAGCACCGGTCACATGATCATCGCCATGCCGCTGCTGGGCGTGGATGAACAACTGCCGCAGTGGAAGGCGTTTCTGTATTTCATTCAGATCGGGGCGATCCTGGCAGTCATCCTCTATTTCTGGCGTCAACTATGGAAGACCCTTGTGACGCCGATTCTTCGGGTGATTTCCTATTACTGGCGGCGACTCAGACGCCATGCCGACACATGGCCGATTGCTAACTGGCGAAATGAGCTGCTAGCCAAGATCGTCGTCGCCGCCATTCCGGCCGTGGTCGTTGGATTCCCCCTCGACAAGCTGCTGGAAAAGTACCTTGAGAATCCGCAAACGGTTGCGATAGCGCTGATCGTCGGGGCCGGCGTCATGGTGTGGATTGAGCGGCGGGCCGGAGCGGGGCAGACGGCTTCAATCTCAGACATCAGTCTCAAACAGGCCTTCCTCATCGGCATGTGCCAATGCGTCGCCGCTATCCCCGGCACCAGCCGGGCCATGGCCACGATCATGGGTGGACTGCTGGTCGGCCTGAGCGCCCCGGTGGCCGCCGAGTTTTCGTTCTACCTGGCGATTCCCACGCTCTTCGGCGCGGGCCTGCTGCGTGTCTACAAACACCGCGCGGGCATCGACGATCACTCGGTCGCAGTTCTCGGACTGGGTTTCTCAGTCGCCTTCGTCGTGGCCCTGCTGGTGGTCGCCGCATTCATGAAATACATCCAGCACCGCAAGCTGTGGCCCTTTGCCGTCTATCGCGTGGTGCTAGGCGTCGCCGTGCTTGCATGGTGGTTCTCCAAGTGACAGAACTCCGGGTCTTCCGCGCATTGCACCGCCCCTCGCGTCGTTACCACCCCTTGCATGGTGGGTTCTGACAGCCGCCGCAATTGCTGTTTTCCATCTATAATGCCCCTGACCGGCGTACAACGCCGGCCGGAATCAACCTCGCATGGCCCAGCTTGGCGTCAACATTGATCACGTCGCAACCGTGCGACAGGCCCGGCGCACCGACGAGCCTGACCCGGTCTGGGCCGCATCCGAGGCACAGCTGGGCGGGGCTTCCTGCATCACGTTTCATCTCCGCGAAGACCGCCGGCACATCACCGATCGCGACGTACCTTTGCTCAAGGCGACCGTCACCACGCGGCTCAACATGGAGATGTCCATCGCGCCGGAAATCGTGCGCATCGCCGAGCAGACCAAGCCCACCCAATGCACGCTCGTGCCGGAGAAGCGTGAGGAGGTCACCACCGAGGGCGGCCTCGATGTCGTCCGCTGGTCGAGCGGCGTGCGCGAAGCGGTCGAACGCCTGAAGGGCGCGGGCATCACGGTCAGCGCCTTCATCGAGCCGGACCGCAAATCGATCGAGACCTCCGCCGAACTCGGCTTTGACGCGGTCGAGCTTTGGACCGGCGCGTACGCTGACGCGACCACGGCCGCGGAACGTGCCGCCGCCCTCGCCAGACTAGCCGAGGGCGTCGGGATCGGTCGATCTTGTGGCATGGAGGTCCACGGCGGACACGGCCTCACCTATCGAAACATCAGCCCGATCGCCGCGGTGCCGGGCTTCAGCGAATTCAACATCGGCCACAGCATCGTCGCGCGGGCCGTTTTCACGGGGCTTCGTGCCGCCGTACGCGAGATGGTGGAATTGCTGCGGCTGGCAGCGCCAAAGGAGTAGGCGAATCATGTTCAAGGGATGTCTGGTCGCATTGGTCACGCCGTTTCGCAACGGCGCTGTGGACGAAACGGCGCTGCGCGGACTCGTCGATTACACGATCGCCGGCGGTGTCGACGGCCTGGTGCCCTGCGGCACGACCGGCGAATCGCCGACGCTTTCGGCCGACGAGCAGCTTCGCGTCATAGAAATCGTCGTCTCTCAGACCCGCGGCCGCGTGCCGGTCATCGCGGGCACGGGCACGAACAGCACCGCGACAACCGTCAAATATTCCCGCGCCGCCCAGGCCGCCGGTGCGAATGGGCTGATGCTGGTCTCGCCATACTACAACCGGCCCAACCAGCGCGGCCTTTATGAGCACTTCGCAACCGTGGCTCGCGAGACCCGCGCCGCGATCATGCTCTACAACATCCCCGGCCGCACCGGCGTCGAGATCGCACCGGAGACGATTGCCCGGCTGCACGCCGATCTGCCCAACATTCAGGCCGTCAAGCATGCGACCGGCTCGGTCGATGGCGTCTCGATCCTGAAGGCCATCAGCGACATCGCCATCCTCTGCGGTGACGACCCGCTCACCCTGCCGATGATGTCGGTCGGGGCCGTCGGCGTGGTCAGCGTGATTGGCAACTACGCACCTGCGGCCACGTCGTCGTTGACCCGATCCGCGCTGGCTGGCGATTGGGATGCGGCACGAGCCACACACGATCGAATCTATCCCTTCATGCGCGACCTGCTCAAGCTGGACATCAACCCGATCCCGATCAAGACCGCCCTGGCCTTGAAAGGTATGATGGCCGAGGAGTTCCGGTTGCCGATGTGTCCATTGGACGCGGCGGCGCGAACGCGATTGGAATCGCTGCTCAAAGAGCATGCGGACATCGAAGCGCGTTCGACGAAAAGAACTGGTGAGAAGACTTCCACCGATCGATCCGCCGGCCGCATCACGCATTCCGTCGCGGTGTAACGTGTGCCACTGCTCCGTGAGCAGTGCGTTACGCCAGAAGTGCTAATCGCGTAGCAAGTTGACCACCATGACCCCCGACGCTCCCGCAATCCAACCAGTCGCTCGTGGCGAAGGCCAGGCGCTCATCGCCCGCGTGCGCTTCTTCGTCGCCATGGCCGCATCGGCGTTGATCTTCTGGCACATCGGCTGGGCGGTCGTCGGTCCGGCGGACCCGCGCGGGCCCGTCACCCTGCTCATGCTGAACAACAGCGTGGTCGGCATCGCCGAATTGTTCGGACTCTCGGTCGCGGCCGCGGGACTCGCGACGGCTATCTGCGGCGCGCGGGCCGCCCATCGCGGCCCACAAGCCGTCGCCGTCGGACTCGCCGCACTGGCATTGCGTGGCGGATTCATGGACGAGTTTGTGCGTCGCCGCATCGCAGAGCGGCTGGCAGCGCCGGCAGGCGCGTCAGTGACTGTCTTTCCCCGTGGCGAATTCATAGCCGAGACCTGGCTGTGGATCATTCTGATCGGTGTCGGTTTCATCGTCGGGCGCTGGGTGGAGAGCTGGTATGCGGCGGAGAGCAGCGGCCCGGCTCAACCTGCTTCGGCCGGCGCCGCCACGGCCGCCGTTCATCTCGACAGTGCTGCCGAAGTCCGCCAGGGCATCGCCGCCCTCGTGCTAAACGTCCTCGTGGCCTACAACCTCGTCATCGTCCTCGGCGGGCGCAACATCGACGAAATGCAGAAGGGTCAGATCTACGCCTCGATCGCCGGGGCGTTTTTCATATCGACGCTCGTCTCGCACTTGTGCTTCAAGGCCAACAGCCGCGTGTGGCTGCTGGTCGCCGCGGCGATCGTGTCGACCACCGCTTACGTGTGGAACTCCCCCGACACTGCGGCCCTCGCCGGCGGCGGCTACGTCGTGCTGCCGCCTTTGCTGCGCGCCTTGCCGATCGAATACGCGGCGCTCTCGGTCGCCGGCGCGCTCGCGGGGTTCAACCTCCGCGAGAGACTCATGTCTGGCACGATAAGCGAATGAGCCGTAATTGCAGCCGCACACGAGACGACTGAGTACGTATGCCAAGGGTCGCACTCAATTGGTCGAGTTCAATCCGGCGTTTCATTCGTCGCAAGGTCGATCAGCACGACCTGCAGCCCCTCGGTCACCCGGGCCAAGGCGTCGTAGTCTAGTTTTTCCGGCGTATCAGTGGTCGAGTGGTAGTTCGGATCGCGAAACTCACCGGTGTCGGTGACCAGCACCGCGGGATACTCGCAGTCCCAGAACGAGGCGTGATCGGAGCGCTTCACGTCGGGCACGTTTATCGCGACGCCTTCGGATGGAAACTTCGCGTGGCGTCGAAACGAGGCGACCACCCGCTTCATTAACTTTGCGTTGTCCCCATTGCTTACCACGCCGAGAAAGTTGCCCGCCGATGGGTAATACCAGTTCAAGGGCCACGGATATTTCTGGCTGCCCTTCTCCTGCGAGTAGTAGCCGATTGGGTCCAGACTGAGCATGGCCACGATATTGTCACCCCGTGCCCGACAGGCCCGGGCATAGACTCGGCTGCCCATCGCCTCTGTGTGAGAATGCGGTTGTTCCTCGTTCACGAAAAACAGGAATCGAATGGTGCGATCGCACCTCGTGGCGCGCATCGACTCGATCAGCGAAAGCAGCGCGGCAACACCCGAGCCATCATCATTTGCACCAGGTGAACTTGGGACCGTGTCGTAGTGCGCACTGACCACAACGATCTCTTTGGGCTTCGTCTGACCGAGTAGCTCGACTTCGAAATTCGCGCAGGTCACCCCCTCTACATCAAATTCGAGCCGTTTGAACGGCAAGCCGGATCGATGGATGCGCCCGGCCACCCAACCAGCGCCTTCAAGCAGCTTGGCCGGATCGCGAACAAACTCGAATCCATCGGTGATGGGTCGCATTCGAACGGTCGCCTTGGGACCAATGGCCGCGAAGCCTTGCACATCGGCGCGAAGCCGGTCGCGGATGACGACCTGTGCCGGCGTGAGCGGCGGCAGCGGCCCCTGAAAGCTGCGGCCCGGCGGTTTGATGATGCAGCCCGAATTGAAAATGGCGACGACCAGTAAACCGGTTGTGCCGAATGCAGTGGTTGCAGTGCATGTCATGGCAGGGATTTCCGAGTGAAAAGAAAACCTGAATGTATCT
>CAYXEY010000208.1:7200-8519 GCA_964464105.1 uncultured Planctomycetaceae bacterium | reverse complement strand
GGCAATTTGTGGCAATTGGGGTCGCTTGCTGGAAAATATCCGCGGCGTGCGGGATAATCCGCAAAGGCGGCTGCGGGCAATCGTTCATAACCCGTGTCGGCCACAAGAATTGGGATTTGAGGCAGCGTCACCCATGCCCGTCTCTTTTGACACTTTCGAGCGTTTGAAAGACCGCGGCCTGGCCCTTTACAAGGCCGGCGACTATGCCGCCGCCAAGCCGTTCCTCATGCAGGCAGCCGACGCGATGATCCAGATCGCCGGCGAGACCTCCGACCCCGCCCGCCGCACCCGTCGCAAGACCATGGCGACCGAGCTGATTGAGTTTGCCCGGCAATGCGACACCAAGGCCGAGGATCGCAAGACCAATCGCCGGGCCGAGGCCAGCGGAGAGGATTCTGACGCCAGCAAGGCCAGCGACTGGATCGTCCGCGAGAAGCCCGAGATCGGCTTCAGCGAGATCGCCGGACTTGAAGACGTGAAGCTCGAAATCCGAATGAAAATGATCTACCCGTTCAGCCATCCCGAGCTGGCGGCCAAGTATCGCATCGCCACTGGTGGCGGCTTGCTGCTCTATGGACCGCCCGGCACCGGCAAGACCATGATTGCGAAGGCCATCGCCAAGGAAATAGACGCGACCATGTTTGTGATCAGCCCGGCGCAGGTGCTGTCCAAATGGGTGGGCGAGGCAGAGCAGAACATTCGCAAGCTCTTTACCGCGGCAAAGTCGGAGACCAAGGCGGTCATCTTCATTGATGAAATCGAGGCGTTGGTGCCGAGCCGGCGGGACTCCAACAGCAGCGTGATGACCCGCGTGGTGCCGCAGATCCTGCAGGAGATCGAAGGCTTCGATCGCTCATCCGGCTCGCGACCGCTGCTCTTTGTCGGCGCCACCAACGAGCCGTGGGCGCTCGATGCCGCGATGATGCGGCCCGGCCGATTCGATTCAAAGGTCTACGTCCCCCTGCCCGATGAGCCCGCCCGGCACGAACTGCTGCGCCTATATTTAGGCAAGCTGCCGCTGGCCGATGACGTCGAGTTCGCCGAACTGGTGGGCAAGCTGGCCGGCTACAGCGGCGCTGACATCAAGGCCATTGCCGCCCGCGCCGCTCAGCGGCCGTTTATGGAGGTGATCGGCGGCGCGGCGGAGCGTCCAGTGAATCGGGCGGACGTCCACGCGGTGATCGATGACACGCCGCCGTCAGTTCGCAAGAAGGACCTGATCCGATTTGAGGAGTTCGCCGCCGCGAATTAACGCGGACTACGCCTTGCCGTGAAAGACCCGCATGTCCGCGTTTGATCCAGAGCAATTCGCCCGCGCT
>CAYXEY010000208.1:0-7190 GCA_964464105.1 uncultured Planctomycetaceae bacterium | reverse complement strand
CGATCTGTTCGGACTGCTCCGCCGCAGAATCTCGACGCCGCCGGGTTGCGTTGCACTCGTCTGGCACGCGCAATCCGCACCCTCCTTATTCGCGCCCGGATCAGAAATATCCGCTGATGGCGTGCTCGAAGTGATGCTCATTCGCACCGCGCCGCTGGAGCTGGCGTATTCATTCGACCGGTTGACTTCGAAGGACGGCTACGATTTCGCCGCGTCAATTCAATGCCAGGTGCACATCGTCCCGCAGCGGGAAGATCTCGTCTCGTTTCGCAATTCCATATTGGGCAGCCGGGATTCGGCCAATCCCGAACATGTGCGATTACTCTGCGCTGAGGTGGTACACACGGCGGCAGCGCACTTCGCCCGCGAACGTGAGGCCGCGCGTCTCGCCGATCCGACGGAGTGGCACTTGTTTGATGCCGCCCTGTCAGAGCGGTTCAAGCCGCTGGGTTTTTCAAGCGGGCTCGCCCTCGGGCGCGATCCGCGAAGCAACTGGTCATCGGAGACCTTCGGCGCGTCGCAGCGCGTTCGCCAGACGGCACGGCTGCGACAGGAGCGGCTCGAAGAAGACGCTCGACTTCGCACAGCGTCGGTCGAGGCCCGCAAGTCGCGTCTGAGCGAATTGGAGGCGCTGGTCGCTCGTGCCAAGCAGGTTGCTGAGCAGGCCGGTGGCGCGGGCGTCGCTGATTTAGTCAAAGCGTTCGATCCCGCGCAGCGTGGTGAGTTCTATCACGGGCTCTTGGCTGCGAATCGGGCCGCGCGGCCCACGTCCGCCGTGCTCGCCATCGCCGGCGATGACGTGTTGATGTTCGATCCAGCCAATCCGAAGCAGCCATCAAAGCGCATTTCGCTGGCTGGGCCGCTGGGTGGCTTGCGTTCGGCACAAGCTGTCAAAACCGCAGAGCGCGACGAGATCATCATCGGCGCGGGCCGCGGTCTGCATCGCATTGCGCCGTCCGGCGAAATCCTCGGTTCGCTCGCAGTCGCCGGGGATGCGTCGGCGCGCGGCGGATTCAATGCAATGGCGGTCAGCGGCGCGCATGTTTACGCCACGCACTCGGAACTGGGACTATGGCGCTGGCCGCATTCCGGTGAGGGCGCGGGCGAGAAGTGCCTTTCCGAACTGACCGATGGCGCGAAGACCATTCGCGGCATTCAGTCGGACATTCAGAATCGACTGTGGCTCGCCATTGATGATTCGATCGTTGCCTGGCGACCTGATGCCGCCAATTCGACGATGCGCTGGAAGTTCCCCGGCAACGTGACCGCCCTGCTCGCCGCCGACGACGCGCTGTTCATCGCCCTGGCCGACGGACGCGTGCTCCACCGGCCGCACCTCGACGATGACTCCCAGGAGCGCATCTTCGGCCCCGGCGGCTCGATCGATTCACTGGCCTGGTCGCCGGGCGGCGGAATGCCGCGGCTCATCGTGGCCAACGGGGCTCAGCAGGTGCATATGCTGGTCATTGGCGACGCCAGCCGCACCGAATACCGCGCCCCCGTGGGCATCCGATCCATCACTGCGACAGAAGACTACATCGCCGGCATCACCCACGCCCGCGACCAGGTCGCCCTCTGGCGAATGGAAACCCCAGAAGAACCGGCGGCATTGATCCCGGTCAGTCGAATCTGCGGAAGAACGATTCAGGATGTGCTGTTGCTGACGTGAGTGCGCACCTGCTCGGGCTTTTTCGGAACCGTCACGGTTGACATGCCTCGGCGGGCAAGTGGTGGACCAGCGGGCTTCGACCACCACTTGCGTGGTGGGTTCTGTTACGCCATCGGCCCGAAATTGCGATCGCTGTATGCCTGCCCCAGACGGCTCGCGATTCGGCCCGTGACTTCAAAAATAGACAAAATATGCGTTTTGCACAAAACCAGAACGCAGGCGGTCATGACCGGCGTGGTCAGGCGCGACGTCAGCCCGATGAGTCGCGCGGTCCACGGCAAATCTGGCTGCGCTTTTGACAGTGCCCGCGCAGCGCGGCTGGCCTTGGCTTTGGCATCGACCCAGCGAAGCGCCCGTGCATTGGCCTGGGCAAACAGCGGCGCCCTGGGGCGCTCGCCATGCAGCATCAACATGGCCGCGGCAAGTCGGGCCTGTCCGCTCGCGTCGCCGGGGCGAATCGGCTTGGCCCATTCATTGCGCAACCGCTGACCCGTCAACGTCGTCGTCTCGCGAGTCAACCACTCGGGCAGCGACGCCTCGGGCCGGTTGGAATCAAATTCGTATCGCGCCATCGGTCAACACTCCTTCAGCCGCGCCGCCAGCGCCACGATGGCCTCGCGGCGATAGACCCGGGCCGTTCCCCCGGTGATGCCCAGAATGCGGGCCACGTCGCCATAGCTCATTTCCGCCAGATCGCGCAGCACGATCACGTCGCGCAATCGCTGCGGCAGCTCTTCGATCGCCATGCGAAGTTCTTCCACCAGCGATACGTTGCCGGCACGGCTCGCACCGGTGTCCGGCAGACTCGCGGCGCGAACCAGCGCCGCGGCCTCGAGATGGTCAATTCGCACCTTTCGGCGGCGGCGCATGTCGAGCGCGATGTTCATCGCCGTGCGGAAGATGTAACCGCGCGGCGGTGAAGAAGCTTGCGAATCGCCCATGCCGATCAACCGGCAAAAGGTGTCCTGATAGGCGTCGAGCACATCCTGCTCGCGGCCGAGCATGCGCCACAGCAGCCGGACGAGTGCCGGTCCATCGTTACGCATCACGCGCAGCACCCAGCCATGGCTCGATCGCACCTGTGAGAGGTCGATCGAACCCAGAATGGCGCTGACGTCGCGCGGCAGACTGATCGCAAAGGCGGTCACGGGAGTACCCTGGCCTGATCGCCAAATTCTACCGCTCTTAAAGACGCAGGGAAGCAGGATTTGTTTATGGATAATGATCGAATCCGGGAAAAGCCGTCGATCGCCCTCCGCGGGCGTAAAAAAGCCGAAAAGCGGGACCCGGCGCTGGGCCAAGTCACGCTTTGATCGGCTTCTTCCCTCGATGATCCAGGCGTATCAGGTCAAGGCGGCGGCCGGGAGGACGGCCCGGCGTCGGAGGGGTCTCCGTTGCCGCCCAGTGGCACGGGCGGCCCGGAGGCTCAACCGGAATCCTAAGAGGGGCGCATGGCTGCACCCCATTGTTTGGGCAATAGTCGATTGGGCCGAACACGGTTCATGGGCACAACCGGTATGTTCGCCAACTGCGGCGTTCGATGAATCATTTCCGCCATGGACATGGCGTCATCCCAGTCGTCATCCCGATCGACCACGATCATCGACGGACGATCGGCCGTGGCCGCCATGACGGCGTGCAGCGGATCAGGCGAGATGCGTGCGTCCATTCCAGCCTTGCGGCACGACGAGGCCATGAGGTTGGCGCGAATCCGATTGCACTCGACGACCAGTACGTGGTTCATGGCGAGACTCCATTCTTCTCTTCCACTCGATTCCACGCGGATAGTTCGCCGCTCAGGCGAACGGCATGAACTGGAAATTCTCCAGCAGTGTCTCGGTATCCTCAAAACAATACGACGCCGGCCCCCGTTGGATCGGGATGAGCATCAAACGCCCCTGCATGATTCGCAATTCGTAGAGCATGGCCGAATCGCCGATGCGTCGAAATAAATTGCCTTCGCACATCAGATCGCCCAGCGCAATGGTCAGCGGCTGGCGATCGACCTGCTTCGACGCGAGATGAGATGATACTTTACCGGCAACTGCCTTCGCCGCACGAGCGGCACGCGAAATCACCGACCGGGGCGCTGCCGATTCGCCGGCGCCGCCGACCGAGTAGCAGGCGCGAATCTGGCTTGCAAGGTCGGGTGCATTCAGGTCGGTCACATAATCCGCGCCATGCCCCACGGCGCGCCCCCCGTCCAGCTCGGATGCGTTTTGGGTCAGCAGCATCACCGGCGTAAAGCAGAGCGTCGGATGGCGGCGCACCTCCTGAATGACGGAAACGCCGCCAAGCCAGGCATCGTCGGCGTCGATCAACAGCATGGCCGGCTCGACGTGCATGGCCTGAATCAATCCGTGGATGGGATCGGGCGTGTAGAGCGTTTCGGCATCAATGCGCCGGCACGCCTCCACCAGCCGATCCGCCTTGACCGGGTCGGACGCAATAATCAACAAATGTCGCGATTGTGCTGGGCTGGCCACGATTCACCTGCTGTCCACGCGAAGCAAATGACCGGCGGGATCGACGACCCACGCAATGCGGTGCATGAGAAGCCTACCGACGCAGGCTTAGGTGAGCCTGAATTCGGAATTACAACTTGCTTAAGCATAGTCAGCCGACAAAGGTCAAACGATTGCTTTCCGCATTTTTGCGCGCATTTCACATAAGACTCATACAAATGCTGATAGATCGCGTGATTGGACCGGGAACCCATACACAGGTGTTCACAGTCGCGCACTATTTTGGTATTGATTCAATAAGGTTCTCCATTCATTGAACACCACTCGGTTCAAGTGAATCACACCTTACGCCCTTCCACTCGCTGCGACACTCATTCACGATTGCGCGTTTTGCTCACCTCTCGCTCATGGCGATGGTCCTGCAGGAGAATCCGAAAAACCAGGATCAAGCCCCCGCCCGCCGCGCCGGCAAACAGGACAAGGGCCAACGGTGGATATCCCCACCATTGGTAGGTCGTCGGAACGCGCATGATCAAAGCGGCCCCGACGATCAACGCCGCCAGAACAAGCCCCGCGGTGATTCGGTTGGCGACCTTGTGAATCCCCTTGAGCAGATGCTCCTCATCCATGCCGTCGACTTGAATCCGCCAGTCCTTCTGCAGCAGCATGTCCATGCCGCGATTGAGCCGCTGCGGGAGCTTCTGCACGAACTCGCCGGCCTCCATGAGCGACTGCATGGTCGCCCCGCGCGTAAAGCTTTGTCTCACCCGGGAACTGATCAGTTGAATCGACTGATCGCGCATGGCTGCGTTGGGATCGAACGTGGGATCCAGGATTTTTGCGACGCGATCGAGATTCAGCAGCATCTTGCCGATCATGGTGAACACGGTCGGCAGGCAATAACCCGTCCGATCGGACACATGCTGAATTTCCAGCACCACCCGGCCGATTTGAATGTCACTCACGGTTACGTCGCGGAGCTTCGCGACCAGCTCGCTGACCAGTCGCTTGAACGTCGCCCGATCGGGTTGATCCTCGGCTTCGGCCATCTGAATAACCTCTTCGGCGGCGTCCTCGCCTCGGCCTTCGCTGATGGCCAGGAGCATCTTCAACAGGTTCTGCTGCACCTGCGGCGTGACCTTCGCCACCAGGCCAAGATCCAGCAATACGATGCGCCCCTCGTCTGTCAGCAGCACATTGCCGGGATGCGGATCGGCATGAAAAATCCCATCCACAAGCACCTGCTTGAGATACGCATTGAAGAGTTCCCGCGCCAAACCGGCGCGATCGATCTCAAGAAACACGACCGGACTGAGCGCCGTGACCTTCGTGCCCATCATGTGTTCCATGGTGAGCACGCGCGACGTGCAATAGCCCTCGATGGGTTTAGGGATGACAATGCGTTCGAACCCCGCCATGTTGCGGTCGATGGCGATCAGGTTCTCCATCTCGCGGCGGTAGTCCAACTCGTTGTAGACATTCTTGCGCAGCTCTTCGAGGTGCCGCAGAAAGCCATGGGTGCGTCCGGCCTCGGTGTGCTTGTCGAGCAGATCGGCGATGGTCTCCAGCGCTTCGAAATCGGTGAAGACCGCCTCGCGCACGTCTGGCCGTTGAATCTTGACTGCCACGCGCCGTCCATCACGCAGCCGGGCAATGTGTACCTGCCCGAGCGATGCCGCGGCCAGCGGTTTCTCGTCGAATTCGGAGAATGCCTTGGACACTCGAATGCCGAGTTCGGCAAAGAGAATTTCATCAACTTGCTCGTAAGGAAATGGCTCGACGTCATCCTGAAGGCGACTCAGCGCCTCAAGGTATGCGGGTGGAAGGAGATCAGTACGGCTTGAGAGCAGTTGCCCCAGCTTTACGAAGGTCGGGCCGAGCCTTTCCAGGTCCTCGGCGAGTTGCTCAGCCTTGGCCCGATCACCCGGCGCCTCGACTTCCGATTCGCGCAGAACTGCATCCAGCCCCGCTTTCTGAACCCAGTCGTCGCGGCCGTGGCGATAGAGTAACTTGCCGATGGCGGCATACCGCTTGAGATGTCGTACATCCAGCGCTGCATTCATACGCACCTTTTTGATAACAGCGTTGTGTCGTGTTCGCGTGGATTTCAGTTGCCAAAGTCCGCACGCGGCTGCGGCACATCCGGTGGCTGCTGCGGAATCGGTGGATCTTTCGGCGAAACCGGATTGGGATTCAGGGGCGGATGCTGAGGCTGCGGCGCGGGCTCGCGTGGATTCATGGGCGGATCGCGGGGTGGCACGGCGTTCGGCTCCCGCGGATTGGGTGTCTGCTGCGGAGGCATGGCCGACGCGACGGTGAATAAACCGGAGGGCGCCCTCAGCGGATGGAGCTTCACGGCTTTTCTGGTGGTGACGTACGTTGCAGCTTCGCTAAACCGCCAGTTGTTGAATCGCATGGGCACCCTCCGGGGAAAAATACGTGCCAGCCGTGACGTCGCCGGTACCGGTTTCACGCTTAATTCTGACTGGAGGGTCTAACAGCGCCCTGAATTGAACCTGAACTGCGGCCATACAAGGAATAACACGGACGTTATTTCGCGGCTGGATACGAATAAGCCTGCTGCAAAAAACGACAGGGCGGATAAGATGCGGGCGCGCGGAACGCCGTCTCCACGCGACACCACTCTCGCAACGAGGCAATTCCCATGAACAGAGTCCAGATTCGCCATTCAAACATTGCTTACCAAGTCACTTCCTTGCTGCTCACGTTCGTCGTGACGAATTTCGCTGTCGCATCGCCGGATAACACGACGGCAGATGCCGTGCTGGGGCAGCTCAGCTTCTCCGTGAACGCGGCCAATGAAGGCGGAACGGCGACCGCGGCGTCGCTCAATGGAAATCGCGGGCTGACCGTCGATCGATCAACCGGACGATTGTGGGTCTGCGATACGAGCAACAACCGGGTGTTGTCGTGGCCCAGCGCCGCGAGCTTCACCGATCATCAGTCAGCCGACATCGTGCTGGGCCAGGCGGATTTCATCAGCAGTCAGGAGAACCGGGGCGGCGCAAATCCGACCGCCTCCACGCTCAGCGGCC
>CAYXEY010000207.1:0-8570 GCA_964464105.1 uncultured Planctomycetaceae bacterium | reverse complement strand
GCTCGGACAGCAGAAGCGAAAGATTGTTTGTAGTGTACAACGTGTCTAAATGCCTCTCGGTGAGCGTGCGGGTCTGGGCCTCCAATGTCTGCCGATAGATGTCCTCCGCTTCCGCGAGCTTTCCCTGGGCCGCGCGGAGGCGGCCGAAACTGTTCATGATTCGCAGGGTTTCGGAATGGTCCTTGCCGAAGACTTCGCCGCTCGCCGCAATGAGTTCCTCGTAGATCGGGGCGGCCTCATCGAGTTTACCCATCGCCTTCAGCGTCATCGCCAGATTTTGAAGTGTTCCGATCGTGTTGGGAGCGCGCGGGCCTTCCACGCGGCGCTGAATCTCCAGCACGTCGCGCAAGACCGGCTCGGCCCGATCGTAGTGCCCCTGATCCAGCCAGAGTCCGGCAAGCACTTTCCGGGTCACCAGCGTGTCGGCATGTTCGGGGCCGAGCACGCGAATCGACAACGCAAGCACTTCGTTCAGGAGTGTCTCGGCTTCGGCGATGTCGCCCTTGTCGCGCAGGAGGTTCGCGAGATTGGAAAGCGCGTCAAGCGTTGCGGGATTCTCCGGCCCGAGCACGCGGCGCGATGTATCCAGGCACGATCGAAAAATCGTCTCGGCCTCGTCGTATTGATTGAGCGACTGCAAAGCCGTGGCCAACCCGTTCCAGGCCTCCAGCGTGTCGGGATGGCCGTCGCCGAATTCACGGATGCTGATGTCGAAGGCCGCGCGATAGTGCTTCTCGGCTTTGTCGAAGTGGGCCAGTCCCTGATAGGTTCTGCCAAGTGTGCGATGCACCGCCGCGGCAACGGCGGGTTCGTCCTTAAGCTGCGTATCTACTTTTGACGCGGCCGCGTCGAGAACTTCGCGAACCGTCACCTCGCGGCCCTGGGCGATGTTGGGATCGACCGACGCAAGCATGTCGCGCAAGAATTCAGACGTCGTTTCCGCCTTGCGAGCTTCCACGCGGGCCGTGTCGAGGGCATCGGAGGTTTCACCGAGTCGACGCTCCGCGAGTTTCTCGGCATCCTCCGCGCGGATGCGCTGCGTCGTCTGTTTGCCATAGAGCACCCCGAGGGCAATCGCCGAACCCACCGCCAGAATGACAAACGCCGCGGCGACGGCCGTCTGCATTCGGTATTGCCGCAGTGTTTTGCGCAGCACATACCAGCCGCTGTCGCGCTTGGCTTCGATGGGCGAGCCCGCCAGGTAGCGCTCGATGTCACGGGCGAATTCGCCCGCGGTCTGATAGCGCCGGTCGCGCTCTTTGGCGAGGCATTTCATCGTGATGCTCTCGACTTCGTCGTCGACAGTGGGCGATAAACGACTCGGTGCGATCGGCTCGACTCGCTGAATACGGGTCAATACGTCGCGCGCTGCCCCGGTGATGTCACTCGGGAATTTTCCGGTGAGCATCTGATACAGCACGACGCCCAGCGAATAGACATCCGAGCGCGTGTCGATCTTGTCGGGCCGGCCCTCGGCCTGCTCGGGACTGCACCACGGCATCGATCCGATGAACTGCCCGGCAACGGTCATGTCGCCGGTGCCGCCATCGTCTTCATTCTTGGCCAGGCCGAAATCAAGTACATGCGGCTCGCCCGTCGCATCCACGAGGATGTTCGACGGCTTGATGTCGCGGTGGATGACGCCGCGCAGATGAGCGGCGTTGATGGCGTCGGCAATCTTGCGAATCAGGCCCAGCAAGGAGCGCGTATCGAACGGGGCATTGCGGGCGTCGCGCCGGCGCGATTCGACAAAGGCGTCCAGCGGCAGACCTTCGACGTAATCCATCACGAAGTAGAACTGACCTTCCACGGCGCCGCTGTCGTGAATGGCCACGATGTGCGGGTGTTTGAGTTGTGCGAGGATCTCGACTTCGCGCTGAAAGCGACCGCGATCCTGCTCCGCCGAATACGGCCCCTCGCGCATGACCTTGATGGCGACGTCGCGGCGTGTCGATTTCTGCACGGCCTGATAAACCACGCCCTGGCCGCCGCGATGAATCTCGCGGCGAATGTCGTAGCCGCTCAGCGCGGTGAGCGCGTCGGATGCGGATTTCGTCGCGGGCCCCCGGCCCAGCATGGTGGCCGAGGCCCATTGATTGCTGGAGTTCTCCACTCGCCGGCGCGCGGCCTCGACGCGACGCAGCTCTCCCAGCAGCGCTCCCAGGTCGGGCATCAGCTCCGGGTGGGCCGCCATCACCGCCTCGTCGGAAAGGTCTTCACCGCTGAGTCGCCGGCCGATGGCGTCCTCCAATACGCGAGCGATGAGCGGGCCGGATGCACTGCCCAGCGTGGGCGAATTAGACGAATTGGTTCCCATGTTCGGCAGCTCCAGGATGTCCGCGAATGCCCGCATCGAACGGAGCCGGGTCGCCCTGGCAACTCGCCTGTGGCGAGCTGTCCTCAGCCCGGATTGTGTGAAGGCCTGTTCGCATATTGGAGGGTCGGCCCATTCACCGGACTGGGGACAGTCCGGCTGTGATCGGTGCGCCAACGCGCCCACAACTCCCTGAACGAAATCCGCGAACGGCGCGCTCCCATTCAAGAACCCAGAATCTCAGTCGGTCGCGTCATCCCTTGCCGCTGAGGAACCGAGATTGCGTTTCCAGCAGTTCGCGAAGTTTCGATTTCGCCTTGTAACACAGGTTGTGTATGGCCCGTTCGCTACGGTCCATTCGCATGGCCGCCTCCTGGACGGACAGTCCTTCTATGTAAACGTGTCTAACGGCCTCGCGCTGGTCATCCGGCAGCATTTCCATGGCGGCCCGAACGGCTTCAATTGCTTCGAAACCCGCGACGCATCGGCTGGGCGTCAGCTCGGAACCGGCCATGAGATCGAGCAGCATGGCGACGGAGTTGCCCAGGCCCGGCGAGGCGGCGTGAATCTGCACATTGCCACCGCCGCGTTTGTCCGCCCGGCGCATCTTCACCGCGTCGCGGAGCTTGCGCAGCGCAATTGTCTTGACCCAGCGATCAAACGAGTCCGCTCCGCGAGGTTCAAAATTCGCGATATGACGGAAGACCTCGGCGTGGGCCTCCTGCACGATGTCGTCAGCATCGAGCTGGCCGCGAAGATCTGAAGGAATGTGCCGGGCGATGTAGGCGCAGACCTCGCGCCGCGAGCGGGTCAACAACAAGGTGAGCGCCACCGTGTCTCCACGGACAGCGCGTTGAATGGTGTCGAGCTGAAGGTCGTCGGAGTCCACTTTGATCTGACTCCTGTCGTCGCGTCCGAATCACGCCTGCGGAGCATCCATCATACCCCGATTACGCCAAGGGCCGAAAAACGGAGGCGCGGAGATGTGCCATTTCAAGCGATTTGCAGCCTGTTTTGGCAAATCCAACGGAGAATCAGAGCGCGCAGGGTCTGGATCGCCTTGATGTTTCTGAGAAGCACCCTCATCCGGGGTTCATCAGGAATCGATCTGGAGCCGCACCATGAAGACCCAATTCGCAATCGGTCGAACAGTTTTGACACTCAGTCTCGCGTTCGTCGGGTTTCAGGTTTCGCCCAATGCCGCTCATGCGGCAGACTGTGATTGGGACCTTCCCAATGGTGGTTTCTTCTCGTCCGCCGCAAGCTGGTCGTGCGGAGCCATTCCCGGCGCCGCGGACCGATCGCTCTTCAATCTGTCCAGCACCTATCAGTTGATCTTCACCCAGAACATTACCAATGAGCGCGTCCGGGTGAACAACGACGCCGTCACGCTCAACCTCGCCAATCGCACCTATACGCTCGATTCCACCACCAGCACCTCGCTCAGCCTCGGCGGCGCGGTCGTTCTTCCGCTGCCTCCCGCGCCCATTCCTGACGGACGAATGACCATCACCGGCGGGACATTCAATACGACGTCGACATCGATCGGAGCTGGGACCTTCGGCAGCGGTGCGCTGACCATCTCCACAGGCGGAGTCTGGCACAACAGCGGGGCCCTCAACATCGGCACCGGCAGCGCGGGAACGCTGATCATTCAGAATAACGGTGATGCCACGGGCGTGGCCGCCCTGATCGGCGGGAATCAAAACGGTACGGCCACCGTGACCGGAATCGGTTCGACCTGGGCGCTTTCTTCCTCGCTGGACGTCAAACGAGGCGCGCTCAACATCAATAACTCCGCCTTGGTGAGCAACGGCGCCGCCACGGTGGGTACCGACTCTTCCAGTGTTGCGACGGCAACCGTCGGCGGCGGAATCTGGTCGTGCAATGGTCCTCTGACGATTGGTGATTTCGGCTCCGGCACACTGAACGTTCAAACGGCCGGGCTGGTCGACTCGGATGCTGCGTCTCCGACCATCCTGGGCGACGCCAACAACTCCTCGGGCAACGCATTCATCAACGGCTCCGGCGCACGATGGCAGAACCTCATTTTGTATGTTGGCAATCAAGGTGACGGCACGATGACCGTGTCCGGGGGCGGCCGGGTCACGAACAGCGCCAACGCCTACATCGGCTTCCACGCGCTCGGCAGCGGCAACGTCAACGTCACCGGCGCTAATTCGATGTGGACTTCGGCAGGCTCCGTTTATGTCGGCGGAAGCAGCAGCGCCGCTGGCGGCCCCGGCAGCCTGACCGTCGGCCCTGGCGGAACGCAATTGGTCAACTACACCCAGACGCTGAAACTCTGGCCGACCGGTACCGTCAATCTGAGCGGCGGGACGATCGACGTCGGGGCCTTGAGCAATCTGGGCAGCTTCAATTGGACCAGCGGGACACTCGTGTTGCAGAACATGGGGCTCTCGTTCGGCGCCGGCGGTCCGCTCGGCGTGAGCCGCACGCTGGGACCGGACAGCCACCTGCAGCTGGCGGCATTCGACAATGACCTGCAGATCGGCGTCGTGGGCGATGCCTCCCTCGCCCTGATGGCCAACGCCACGGTGTCCGGCGCCAATGCCGTGATCGCACACGCCGATGGTACGTCCGAACTCACCCTCGATGGCGCGGACACCGAGCTTTATTTATATGGCCGTCTCATTGTCGGTCGGGGTGGCAATGGCACGATGAACGTGCTCAATGGCGGCGAAGTTCTCAATTCACTTGAACTGAATGGTCAGCGCTGCGGCGTCATCGGCGACCTGGCTGGTTCGACCGGCACGGCGAACATCGAAGGTGCCGGTTCTACCTGGAACAGCTCCGGCTTCAACACGTCGTCCGGCGATTTCATCGTCGGCGACGCGGGGCATGGAAGTTTGAACATTCGCCAGGGCGGACACGTCATCAACGATTTCGCATTCGCGATTCTGGGTGAAAACGCGGGGTCCCAGGGCGACGTGCTGGTCGATGGCCCGGGTTCGCAGTGGACGATCGGCCGCGATCTCTACGTGGGTGACGATGGGACCGGTGAAGTCATCATTGCAAACGGCGGCGCTGTGAGCAATGGCGGGACGCGCATCGGAGATGGATCGACCGCGGTCGGCCGCATCGTGGTGGATGGCACGGGCTCGCACTGGACCAATCTCGGCCTGACGGCTGGCGGTTTCGGCGACGGTTCGCTCGAAGTCCGCAATGGCGGCACCGTGGATTCCGGCGACATCTACATGGCCAACGGCGAGGGCTCCACCGCCGCGGCAACGGTCGAAGATGCCGGTTCGAGTCTGACAGCAGCCGGCGCGTTCGGCTATCTCATCGTCGGCGGGGCGAGCACGGCGACGCTCGACATTTTGAACGGCGGCAGCGTGGCGTCGACCGAGACCTTCATCGGCGATGGATTCATGAGCAATGGCGCGGTGCTGGTGGACGGCGTCGGCTCGAATCTGACCTGCGCCGAGGAGATCGCCCTTGGATTTGCAAACGGAAGCGTCGGTGCTCTGACCCTGCAGAACGGCGGCGTTGCATCATCGGTGTTCGCTCGAATCGGGTACGACGCCGGGTCAACCGGAACGGCGACAGTCACCGGGCCTGGCTCCACATGGTCGGTTTCGAACGTCCTCGACGTGGGCGGCGGCGCGGCGGGCACGCTGACGATTGGCGCCGGAGGCCTGGTCGATGTGACCAATGCCGCAACGGTGCGGGGCAACGGCACGCTGATTCTGGCCGGGGGCACCCTCGAATCGGCCACGCTAAACGTAACCGGCGGGGCGCTTCGCGGAACCGGTTCGATCGCTGCAGCCGTGACGAACGCCGGACTCGTCGCACCCGGCGCATCCGCGGGACTGATCAATGTGACAGGTGCTTACTCGCAAGACGCTGCCGGCGTGCTGGCCATTGAGCTGGGCGGGCTTGCGCCGGGCACGCAGCACGACCGCCTCGCGGTGAGCGGCGCGGCGACTCTTGGCGGAATCATGCAGGTGACGCTGATCAATGGCTTCGTGCCATCAGGCAACGCCTCGTTCACAGTCGTCACCGCCGGCAGCGTGTCCGGCAATTTTGCGAATGTCGTTTTCACGAACCTGCCCGCGGGCGCCGTCGCCACGGTCTTGTACGGACCTTCAAGCGTGACGGTCAACATCACCGCGGCGGTTGTCGCCGGCGACATGAATTGTGACAACGTGGTCAATCTCAACGACGTCGGACCATTTATGCAGGCAATGGTCGATCCCGCTGCTTACCAGATCAGCCATCCGAGCTGTGCGCTCAGCCGAGCGGACATCAACGCAGACGGGGCAGCCAATGGCGGCGACATTCAATTTTTCCTGAACGATCTGCTCATACCTTGATGCACTGATGCGTTCGCTGAGTCTTATGGGCTGTCCCGAGCACAGATCCTTGTCAGATACAGGAGTCAAATCATGAATACTCTCAGATCTCACATTTCGAATCTCGAATCTCAGACTTCGAATCTCAAAACTCAAGTCTCAAATTTCAAATCTCAAATCCCAAGTCGGAACAGGTCGTGGCATCGACCACTGTCGGTTGCCATGATCGTCCTGCCCATGCTGACCACACAGGGCTGCGATACGACGGGTGGCCTCATTCCCGGCGGCAATTCGCAGCCCATTTCGGCGACCTGGAACGACAAGGACGGCCTGACGTTGACAGATGGAAAAATCACCCTGGTAGTCCCGGCCGACGTGATTCCCTCGAACGCCAACATCACGCTCAAACGGCTGAATGCCGACGAAATGCTCCCGGCCAATGTCCCTGCGGGCAGCGGCTTCGATGTCGGCGGCGAGTTTGGACCGAGCGGCACGACCTTCAGCAGTCCCGTTCGTGTAACGGTAACGCTCAGCGTTGCCGCGCCGGCGAGTTCCCTTCCCGTCTTGCTGCTGGACGAAGCGACGGGCACGTGGGGCTGGGCGGGGGTGAATGCGACGGTTGAAAGCGACGGTGTGACCGCGTCGTTCGAGGTGACGCACTTCTCAGGCTATCGCGTCTGGAACCCGCGGCCGCCGGCAGGCGACGTGCCGATTGGCGAGAACGAGATCATCTCCGGCACCGGCTTCTTCGAAGGTCAGCCGTTCAACACGCTGCCCAGCCCGCAAGCCGCTGATGCCTCGCTCATCTTCAGCCCGTTCGGCAATGCCTTCGGCCTCAGCATCGTGCAGACCGACATCACCAACCCCGCCACCGGCGACTTCATCACGATCCTCGCCGGGCTTCATGCCACCAGCGTCGGCACGCTTGAGAAGGCCCGCGTTGCCATTGTGACGCCCGTCGGCGGCTTCAGCGGACAGAGCGCCTTCGTCGATGGCTTGAGTCCGGCCAAGGGCATCAGCGGAATCATGTATCTGCGCAAAAGCGCGACGCACTGGATGGTGGACGTGTACTGCGCCTACGAGGGCGGCATCGTGTTCGGTCAGGCCAGCGGATCATTGTGATTGTGGGATGTGGGAGTTGGGATGTGCGATGTTCTTAGTTCCGACAACCGACATCCCCATCCCCCATATTGAGCTGTATTGGGAGGAGCCATGTCAATAAAATCTATTCTCGTCGCATTCACGGTTGTTACGATGTGCGCCATCAACCAAGTCGCAGAGGGAACTCCGCTGACATTCCAGGCGGCAGCGCTCTCCGGCCAGACAGCTCCGGGCACTGGCGGTCGGATCTTCTCATTCTTCTACCCACCCTCCATCGGCAGCACCGGGCGAATCGTATTCCCCGGCTGGCTGACCGGCGTCACGTCGAACGATGAAGGACTCTGGTCTGGGCTTCCGGGGTCCATTCAACTCGTCGCGAGAGAAGGCAGCGTGGCACCAGGGACCACTGTCCAATTTGGTCCGAACGGATGGACCAGTCCGGCGTGCGTGAATGGGTCCGGCGTGGTTGCGTTTTCCGCAAGTCTGACCGGTTTCGGGACAGACAGCACCAACAACACGGGAATCTGGGCCGGGCTGCCGGGGGCGGTGTCGCTGGTGGCGCGCGCAGGCAACCCGGCACCGGGGACTCCGGCGGGCGTGGTGTTTGCCGGCGCCCTGCAGAATTGGTTGATGCTGAACGACGCCGGACAGCTCATGTTTCGCGGAGCGCTAAGCGGATCGGGTGTGAACAGTTCAAATGATTTTGGATTCTGGGTCGGCACTCCGGGCGCCCTTCAAATCGTCGCCCGCGAGGGAGACGCTGCGCCCGGGACCAGCGGCGTGTTTGGGCCATTCAACGGGCCTTTTATCGACGTTCCCGTTCCAGTGATGAACGCAGC
>CAYXEY010000206.1:5009-8628 GCA_964464105.1 uncultured Planctomycetaceae bacterium | reverse complement strand
GATTACCTCATGTTTCATCTGGGCCATTGCTTCCATCGCGGCGCGTACGATCCCGCGGCCACAGTCCCCGCTCGTGTGGTCGGGCATGCAGATGATCTGCGGCGGACTGGCTCACGCGCTGACGGCTTCGGCGACCGGAGAATGGATGAGGGTGTCGTGGGCTGAGCTTCCCCAGCGCAATGTGTGGTGGCTGGCCTATTTGATCGTGTTTGGTTCGATCATCGCATTCACCTCCTTCTCGTGGTTGCTGCGCGTCACGTCGACTGCGAGCGTGTCGACGTATGCGTTCGTCAATCCGGTCGTTGCGCTGATTCTCGGAGCGGTGATCGCGAGCGAGAAGTTCACGCTGCAAACGTTGATCGCCTCGCTCGTCATCATTTCCGCAGTTGCGCTCATCACGCTGTCCGGGCGGAATGGAAAGAAAACCGCGGCACCGGTTTCCAACCGGTGAAATTGTGCGGCAGGTTTTCAACCCGTCGTGTAGTCACTCACTCTTTTACCGGTTGGAAACCGGTTGCACACAACACCGGTTGAAAACCGGTGCCACATGGTTCTTCACCTCATTTTCCGCGAGTTTGATAATCTGCTCGGAACGTTGGAACTGGTTGCGCGTGTTCGCGTCCAAGGATCGTTGCGATTCATCGCACCGAACGCGTCGCGTGATTATCATCACGCCCGTGTGGATACTCCGTCCACTGACACCAGGGGATGCTGCCATGAAACTTCGCCAAGCGATCGAACTGTTTTACATTCAACTGTCTGTTTGTATGTGCATCACAACGAGCGCACTTGCGCAAGCCCCGGCGCCTGCCGCGAAGGACGCTACGGCGATCACGATTTACAGCACCGCCAAACCCGGCGCGATTCCTGCTGAACTGTATCGCCCCTCGCGAGATGGCGGCGGATTTTCACAGCAACCCGTGCCCGGATACGCGGTCATCCGGCAGGAGCGCATGGTCAATCTCGAGCAGCAGCGCTCCACGGTGCGCTTCGACGACGTGGCCGAATTGATCGACCCGACCACCGTGTCGTTCGCGTCGCTGACAGATCCCGACAACACCAGCGTGCTCGATCAGAACTACCAGTTCGACCTGGTCAGCACCGCGAAGCTGATGGAGAAGTTCATCGACAAGACCATCTCGGTCGATCAGGTTCGCGGCGACAAGGTGGAGACCATCAGCGGCACGCTGCTCTCCACGGCCGGCGGGCTCGTGCTCAAGATGCCGGATGGCGGCGTGCAGGTGCTCACCACGTATTCGAATGCGAAATTCCCGCAGTTGCCCGGCGGACTCATCACCAAACCGACGCTTGTCTGGGATGTGAACACCGCCGAGCCGGGGCCGCATCGTGTGCGCGTGGGCTACCAGACGACCGGCATTACCTGGTGGGCCGATTACAACCTGGTCTTCAGCGAGGGCAAGGATGCCAACAGCGGCCTGCTCGATGTCGGCGCCTGGGTGAGCATCATCAATCAATGCGGGGCGAGTTTTACCGACGCCAAGCTTAAGCTGGTGGCCGGTGATGTGCATCGCGCGCCGCAGCCGCAATCAAACATTTATCCGATGGCCATGGCCCGCGGTGGCGAAATGAGCAACATGGCGCTCGGCTTTCAGGAGCAGTCGTTCTTTGAGTATCACCTCTACACGCTGGGCCGTCCGGCCACGCTGCCGGATCGATCGACCAAGCAGGTCGAGCTGTTTCCCACGGCCCGGGGCGTGCCGTGCGAGAAGGTTCTGGTGTATTACGGTCTGGCCAACGCGGGCTTCGGCCTCTTCGGCTCGCCGATGACCGATCGCAATTTCGGCGTGCAGTCCAACACCAAAGTAGACACCTACCTGCGATTCAAGAACGACAAGGACGCCGGCATGGGCATGCCGCTGCCCTCGGGACGCATCCGGGTGAGCAAGCAGGATCCGGCCGACGGCTCGCTGGAGTTCATCGGCGAAGACGTGATCGATCACACCGCGAAGGATGAGCCGGTGCTGATCAAGCTGGGCAGCGCCTTCGACGTGGTCGGCGAGCGGAAGCAGCTCGATTTTCGCGTGGATACCGCGCGCGACTGGATGGAAGAGGACATCGAAATCAAGATTCGCAACCACAAGAGCGAATCCGTGAAGGTGATCATCAAGGAAAATATGTACCGCTGGGTGAACTGGGAGATGAAAGCCAAGACGCACGAGTTCGAAAAGGTCGACGCCCGCACGGTTCATTTCCCGGTGACGGTGGAGAAGGACAAGGAAGTGGTGGTGAAGTACACGGTGCATTATTCGTGGTGATGGCGCTCGAGGTCTGCGGGCCAAGGCTTGTTCACGCCGCCCGCGACGAGTCGATCAAACTCCACCTGACTCAATCCCAGCTGCGTGTGATCGAACCGGGTTCCGCACTCCGGACAAATTGCCGACGCAACACCGCGCACGCAGTAGCCGCACTGCGGACAGCTTGAGCCGTCCTGAATGACGAAGGGCCATCGGTGGCGGATGATCGGCCAGGCGATGGCGCCGATCAACACCCACGCCGCGAAGATGCCTGCGTGCAGTGCAGGCAGTCGCCAGGAGAAGCCGCGAAACTGTTGGCTCGCGGCAGCGCTTAGCGTCACCGTATATGGAAGAACCAAGAGGCCGAGACTTGTCCCGAAAATCGCGACGAGTCGCTGTCCGTTAGTCGCGAGATGTGCCCGGCAATGACGCATCGCCATCAGCGGCCCCAGAATCATATTGGCAAATGTCCAGATCGCGATGAGTGCGTATTGGAAGAGGTTCGTGCGGGGCCAGTTCACCACGAGAATGGGGATGGGGCAGAGCAATGACACAAAAAGGCCGAACCCGAGCATCAGGCTGGAGATGGCCAGCTCGCGCATCGGCCAGACATCACGTGGCGGGACGATCATCATGTCGATGCAGCCGTCGGTGATTCAGCTTGGCCGACGCACAACAATGCATCGAACTCCGCCTCCGTCAACCCCAGATCAGCGCGGTTGAATGGCTCTCCGCACTCCGGGCAAATGCGCGATGAAACGCCGCGCACGCAGTATCCGCATTGCGGGCAGCTTGCGCCATCCTGCAGTTTGAAAGGCCATAGCCATGCAATCATCGGACGAATGCACATCGCCACCACGCTCCAACCGAGTAGCAGTCCCCAATGTATCCCAAGTGTTTTAAAGAACTCACCGGCTCCGTAGTCTTCAAGAAACGAAACGACTGAAATGAGATAGGCGAGGCTTAACACGCCGGCCGCAGCCCAGAAGATTGCAAAGGTCTCGCGGGTCATGTCTGCCAGTTGCGCGCGAAATGTGATCATTCCTAGGGTAGGCCCGATCAGGAAGGTAAACGCAAGGAAGCAATAGGTGTATGCGATAGTCGCCGGAGTCGGAACCGCCGCAACAGGGTCGATCAGGTAGGGAGAGATTGGTATGAGGACCAGCAGCGGGAGAAAGAGGGATATGCCGAAGATAAAACTCGACACGCCGAGGGTTCGAAATGACACGATTGATGCGGGTGATACAATTCGCATGTCAATTCGCGCTCTTTAAGCCGCTGTCTTCTATTCTACCGGCGACTAAGTGTTCGAACTCAACGGTGGATAAGCCCAAATCGAATTCGCAAAAACCACGTCCACATTC
>CAYXEY010000206.1:3573-4999 GCA_964464105.1 uncultured Planctomycetaceae bacterium | reverse complement strand
GCAGTAACCGCATTGCGGGCAGGCGTCTCCCGTCTGGATTTGAAACGGAAATTTGCGGATTACAAACGGCCACAGAGCCATTGACGCCCCCAACCAGATCATGGACAGAGTTACATGCAGGCCCATGACTGCGAGCAGTTGAGGGTAGCCCCCGAAAGCCAGGCCAATAAATGTGAAGGCATAGCAGATACAGAACAAACCGCCCGCAGCGGAGAGGCTCGCCAGCGCTCGCCGTTTTGGCGTGCCCAAGTGCGCGCGGAAGCGGACCAGTCCGAGCGTCGGACCGATGATGAGCGAAAAAACCGCGACGAGAATGGTGAGGGTGGTTCCACCAGGCGTGGGCCAGGAGGTGGTAAACGGGCCAGACATCAGCAACGCCAACAGAAGCACGAGGGGCGCTTGAAGCACGACCCCATAAACAAAGCTTTTCCAGCAGACCGATTCGATCCTGAGTATTTGTCTTTTCTTCAGGACTTGCATGTCAGCCTGCGCCTTCCTGATCCAGGACCCGCACGCCGCGGCCGTGCATCCAGTCCGCGAACTGGAGCTCCAGATCGCCAGGCCCAGGTTTGAATGATCGAAATCGCATCCGCACTCGGGGCAAACCTGCGACCAAACGCCGCGAATGCAGTGTCCGCAACTGGGGCATGTGGAACCATCCTGAATCTTGAAAGGTGCGATTCGCCGTGCGGCCGGAAAGACCAATGACGAAGCCGCCAGCCAGAGAGCGGCCATGCACATGTGAACCAGGGGGAGCCGCCACGATAACAGATTTTCGGAGCCCGTAAAAAGCCCCGCCATTAGCACTCCATAATGCACAATCGATACTCCGACGACGACCCATAGAATCGAGATGACGCGACGGCGAAGAGTTTCAAGATGAAATCGGCAGCGGTATAAAGCAACAGCAGGGACGCCGATCAGCAATGCTCCGAAGTAAAGCAGCAGCACGACAATGCCCGCGACGGGCGGCGAAAGTTGAGTGGCACTCAGAAAGGGGAACATGCAGAGCAGCGGGACGCTCAGGTAGAGGCCGAATCGGAGACTCGACATGGCCAGACTCCGCATCGACCAGATTTTCCACGGCGGGATAACCTTCATGTCGATGCAGCCGTGGGTGATTCAGCTTGACCGGCAGAAACCAGTGCATCAAAGGCCGCTTCGGATAAACCGAGATCGTCGCGGGTAAAAGCCCTTCCGCATTCGGGGCAGATTCTCGAGACCACTCCGCGGAGGCAATATCCACATTTCGGGCAATTTGCGCCTTCTTGAATTCTGAACGGACGGCTGCTCTCTAAGAGTGGCCATGCGACGGAGATGAACAGAAGCCACAGCAGGAACACGCCAGGTGGAAACAGCATGATCGGCGCCACATTACGAATCGGCGGCCACGATTTGTAGAGTCTCGCGAACTCCAAAGAATGAT
>CAYXEY010000206.1:0-3563 GCA_964464105.1 uncultured Planctomycetaceae bacterium | reverse complement strand
CGAACAAGGCACGCAGGTAACGCCCACCGCCGCGCCGAGCGCTGCAAGCACGCGGCGAAAAAACGGTCCAAACTGAAACCGACATCGCTTCATCGCCCAGACTGTGCAGGCCATGCAGATTACAGCAATTCCGAGAAGCGTCAGTTCGATTTCTCGAATCAGATGAAAATTGATGAGCGCGTCAGCAAGAACCCCGAGAATGATCGCGACGAAAAGCAATATGAATACAGCAAGTCCAAAGCAGAATGAGAGTTGAGTGAGTCGGCGGCGCGTCCAGATGTCGCGTGAGTCGACAATCTGCGTACCCAATTTGTCGAGGGTGTCGTTCAAATCGGCCGTCTTTATTGCAGTGCATCTATCAGGAAGGCTGTCATCGCACCGCGGTAGCCCTGCGCGAACGGTAAGAGCCACAGCGCGCCCGGGATGTGGTCCATTCCTTCGATGGGGATGAACTCGTGCGGCTGGCCTGCCGCCTCCAGCGCCGCTTCGAGGGCCTGGGCCTGGGCGAAGGGAACGGTTGAATCTGCCGTGCCGTGGATGGTCAGCACCGGCGGGCCATTCTTGCTGACATACTCCGTCGGGCTGGCGGCGCGACGGTGCGAGCCGTCCGAGTCGTCGGCGATGGTCTTGCCGAGGAAGCCTTCAATCAGGCGAATCTGCCGAGAAGAATAGTCGGCCGGGTCGACCGTGAAATCGGTCGGGCCTTCGATGTTGACAATCGCCTTGAAATCGAACGGCCGTCCGGCGGCGCGGGCGGGGTCGAGCTTCGACAGATCATCGACCATGCCGGACATGAGGGCGAGGTGTCCGCCGGCCGAGACGCCGAGGACCGCGAGGCGGGTCGGGTCGATGCCCCAGTCGGAAGCGTGGTCGCGGAGAAACGCGGTGGCGTCGATCGTGTCCAGCACGGGGGCCGGAAAGGTGCCGCCCTGCTGAATGAGACGGTAGTCGATGCTGGCCGCGACCATGCCGTGGGCAGCGACGTCGTAGGCGAACTCGGCCATGTCCTCCTTCGAGCCGCTCTTCCACGAGCCGCCGTGGATGACGATGACCAGCGGCAGCGGCTGCGTTCGAACGACCGGCCGGTAGAGATCGAGGTGAAGGGTGGCCGTCTCGCGCGCGGCGTATTCGATGTTGGATTGGATGTCGACCAGGGCGGGCACATTGAGCGCCGCCGCCGCGCCGATCCTTAGGTTGAGCAGGTCGTCGTTGCTGCAGCCGGAGATGGGTGCAATCAGCGACGCAATGCAAATGAACTTAGTAAGTTGGCGACGGAGAGAATCAGTCATCGGGGCCTCGCGATAAATGGGTTGAACGAGCCCGCCATCATAACAGTTCTGCGAGTTGAATCGATGGATTTTGTTCGTAAGGCGGGCATTTGCAGAGTCTGCCGGCGAAGTAACAGGATTGGAACAGCGCAGGCGTTTGCGACGACAGGCTCTCAGGCGACATCGGCGGACATTCCGGACATCAGTCTCAACGCGCGTTCCTGGGTGGCCTCCTTGCGGGCGAGCTGTCCTGCGATGCGACCGCCGGCCATGACCAGCACGCGGGTGCTGAGGTTGAGCACCTCGGGCAGGTCGGAGCTGATCAGCAGAATGGCGCAGCCGCGCGAGGCCAGGTGGTCGATCAGTTCGTGCATGTCGGCCTTGGCCCCGACGTCCACGCCGCGGGTCGGCTCGTCGAGGATGAGCACGCGGCATTGCCGGGCGAGCCATTTGGCCAGGGCGATCTTCTGCTGATTGCCGCCCGAAAGCCCCGCGATGTCGGCATCGACGTGCGGGGCCTTCACGCGGAGTCGCTCGAAGTAGTCCTTGGTTAATTCTCGCTCGCGCTTTTTGTGAAGGCGTAATCGCCCAAGCGGATTTGCTCCAGATTTCACGGCCGCGCCGGCTGAAGCCGGCAGCTCATCGCCCGACGGCTCCCTGGCTGGAGGCGCTTCTGCCTCCGATTCGGTTGCAACAAAGCCCATCATTTGACGGAGGATCGTGAGGGTGGTGTTCTCGCGGCAGTTCATGGTGAGCACGAGGCCCTGGCGTTTGCGATCCTCGGGCAGCAGGCCGATGCCGGCGTCGATGGCGTCGCGCGGCGAGCGGATGTCGAGCGCGCGGCCGTCGAGTTTGATGACGCCGGTCGAAATCGGGTCGATGCCCATGATGGCCCGGGCCACTTCGCTGCGGCCCGCGCCGACCAGTCCGGCCAGCCCCACGATCTCGCCGGCACGGAGTTCGAATGACACATCGCGGAATCCGCCCGGCCCGCTGAGGTTCTCGACCGACAGCAGCGTATCGCCCGGCGGCCGCGAGGCGTGATGCGGAAAGTAATCCTCGATCGAACGTCCCACCATCAGCCGGACCATCTCGCTCGTGGTGGTCGCCTTGGTGACAAGCGTCTCAATGAAGCGGCCATCGCGCAGCACGGTCACCCGGTCGCACAGCCGCATGATCTCTTCGAGCCGATGCGAGACATACAGCACGGTCACGCCCTTGCGGCGCATACGATCGAGAATTTCGTACAGCGTCTTCGTCTCGCCGGCCGAGAGGCTGCTGGTCGGCTCATCCATGACCAGCACACGGGCATCGCGATTGATCGCCACGGCGATCTGGCAGAGCTGCTCCTGGCCCGTCGACAACGAACTCATCGGCGTCCACGGATCGATTTGCAGATCGACGGTGTGCAGCATGACCTTGGCGCGCTCGCCCATGTCGCGCCAGTGCACGCGTCCGCGGCCGGCTGGAAATTCGCCGAGGCAGAGGTTCTCCGCGACGGAGAGATTGGGGCAGGTCGCCAGCTCCTGGTGCACGATTCGAATTCCCGCGCGGGCGGCGTCGAGCGGCGTCTTGAAGTTTGCAGGATGGCCGTCGAGCAGCAGGCGTCCGGCGTCGGGGCGATAGATACCGGCGACGATTTTTCCGAGTGTGCTCTTACCGGCGCCGTTTTCACCGACGATGGCATGACACTCGCCGGCGTGAACTTCGAATGAGACGCCGTTGAGGGCCTGCACGCCGGGGAAGCGCTTGCTGATGTTGTCGAATTGCAGCACAGGCGTCATGGACGCGATTCTACAGCAAGGTCAGAGCCGGGCTGTCCTCAGCCCGGTGAAACGCGCGAAGTTGTAGAACTAGCGCGCCTGCCGCATCCTCACCCAAACCCTCTCCCTCAAGGGCGAGGGAACTGGTCGCGTGCGGATTGCTTATCAAGTCACTTATTTAGTGGCTGGCAGTTCGGGCAGAAATGCGTGGTGCGACCGGCGATCTGTTGCGACTCGATCGGCGCGCGGCAGGTGCGGCAGGGCTCGCCGGCGCGGCCGTAGACGCGGTGTTTCAGTTGAAACCAGCCCTGTTCGCCGTTGGCATTGCGATAGTCGCTGATCGATGAGCCGCCGAGTCGCACGGCGCGGGCAAGGGTGCGTCGAATCTGGGTGGCGAGTTTCGACAATTGCTTCGAATCAATGTCAGCCCCGGGCGCGAGCGGGTGAATGCCGGCGGCGTGCAGGGCCTCGTCGCAGTAAATGTTGCCAAGGCCGCTGATGACTCGCTGATCCATGAGCAGGGCCTTGATTT
>CAYXEY010000205.1:0-8639 GCA_964464105.1 uncultured Planctomycetaceae bacterium | reverse complement strand
GAGGTCGACGACGACGCCGCGAATCAGCCGGTCACCTGCCCCTATTGCCGGCGAATGAGCACGGCGCCCGCGTCGACGCCGGCGAATTTCGATGCCAGCGCAAAGCCGTCAGCGCCGGGCGCTGCGCGACCGATCAGCCCAACGGGAGGGGCCACCTATCAAGGCGCGTCCGGCGTGCCGGCCATCCCCGGGGCGCATGGAAATACGCTGGGCTGGATCGCCCTCGGTGCGATCTCCGCGGCGATCGTGCTGATGATTGGAACGGCGTCGCAAATGGCGCCGATTCAGAAGTCAGTCGAAACCATACAGGATCCCGCGGAAAAGAACCGGGTGCTTACCGAGGAGCTGCTCAAGCATCCGATGCTGCTGGTCGTCTCCCTCTTATCATCGTGCGCTCTGCCACTGACGGCGGCAGTGCTTGCGACGATCGCACTCGTTCGTAAGCGCACCCCGCGATGGCCTGCCTACTTGACGCTCGGGCTGATCGGCGCCGGAATACTCCTATTCTGCTTGAATGTGATCGTGCAAACCCTGGGCGGCGGCATCTGACGACGGCTCATGCCGTCGCCAGCGAACGGCGACCTGATGCCCGCGGCGTTTATCTTGAAATAGCGCAGATTGATTATCGGCACCACAACATCGTGATGACGGTTCCACCCCGATTCCGCATTTTGAAGAGTACCGAATTCGTTGGCGCACGCGACTATTTGCGGACGATCATCAACAAGCATGCCGCCGCCGCAGCGTCCGAAATCGCGCCGCGTGATTTTTGAATTCGCGCCGCGAGATTCGTTGACACTGCCGTGCAGCGCTGGTACGCTCGATCTCATCGGCGGCGGAGGCCGCCTATCTTTTCGACGAACGTCTTTTCTCACACCGGGAGCGAGGCCCCTCATGGATGCATCCGGCGCGACCCAAGCACAGCGACGCTCATCCGCCAATATCCGCCGACGAATTTTTACACTCGAGCACGCCAACAAGACGCTGCCGCTGGTCAAGCGCATCGTCACCGACATCGTGAAGCAATATAAGGTCGTGTCTTCACTCGAGGAGGAATGCCACGATCCGCATTCTCGCTCCGAGGTCGAGGCGCTCGACAATCTGCGCGATCGCTATGCCGACGAGCTGTTCCGCCTGCGCGAGCTGGCCGAGGAACTGACCTCGATCGGCTGCGAACTCAAGGACTGGCGCCGCGGCCTGGTCGATTTCCCGGCCCGATATGAGGACCGCGACGTCTATTTCTGCTGGCGGCTCGGTGAGGACGTCGTGACCCACTGGCACGAGCTGGATTCAGGCTTTCAGGGCCGCCGGCGGGTCGCCGAGGCCATTCCGCCGCTCGCCTGATTTCGACATCGGCATCCGAGCAGAAACCCCAGTTTGTGGCACCGGTTTTCAACCGGTGTTCCGTGAAACCGGTTTCAAACCGGCGTTCTGCGGCACTCCAAACCAAGCTCCACCTGCATCCAACCGATATGATCAGGTATGGACCGTGCGCGCCCCGTCATCGCCGGCACCGTCGGCCTGCCCATCTTCCGCAGCGAGCCGCACCGTTGCTCGTATCTGCCCGGACGCACCGCCGAGGACGTTTTCACGGCGCCGGCCGCCCTGCACCCCGCCATCTATCAACTCTACATGGACGCCGGCTTCCGCCGCAGCGGATCGATCGTGTATCGCCCCGAATGCGAAGGCTGCCGTGAATGCGTGCCCATCCGCGTGCCGGTCGCGCACTTCGCACCAAGCCGCTCGCAGCGCCGCGTGCTGAAGCGCAATCGCGACATCCGCATGGAAATCGGGGAACCGGTCTTCAACGACGACAAATGGCGACTATATGTTGACTACCTGCGCTTCCAGCACGACGGTTCCATGAGCCAGTCGCGCGAGGATCTCGAAGGCTTCCTCTATCGCTCGCCGACGCGCACCCTGGAGATGACCTACTGGCATGATCGCCGCCTGGTCGGCGTGGGCATTGTCGATGTGACGCCCACATCATTGTCAAGCGTCTATTTTTATTTCGACCCGGTCGAGGGGCGACGAAGCCTGGGCGTGCACAGCGCGCTGACCGAGATCGAAGAGTGCCGCCGGCGCGGACTCGCGTGGTGGTACATCGGCTATTACGTTCGCGAATGCGATCGCATGAATTACAAGGCCGACTACCGCCCGCACGAGCTGCTCGGCGCCGACGGCGTCTGGCGTGCGCCTGCGGAATGATCCCCTTGAATCCTGATGATCGGGGCCGGCCTGTCCCCAGTCCGGTGTGCGATTCCCTCTCCCTTAAGGGAGAGGGTTAGGGTGAGGGTGACGGCCGCGCGTTTCCCGCCATGCTTCGCGCGATACACCGGCCGGAGGACCGCCTGGCTCGATCCATTTGGCGAGCGGTTATAATGGGTCATCCGGGAGAAACGACCATGACCACCGCAACCTCGGTTCAGCCCTCAAAGCAGTTTGTTGAGGATTTTCTGCCCCTGCAGGGTATCGACCACGTCGAGTTCTACGTCGGCAACGCCCACCAGGCGGCTCATTTCTATCGCATGCTGTTTGGCTTCAACATCACTGCCTATCGCGGGCTGGAGACCGGCGACCGCGAGAAGGCCAGCTACGTCATCGAGCAGGGCAAGATTCGTTTTGTGCTGACCACGGCGCTTCATCCGGACAATGCCATCGCGCGGCATGTACAACTGCATGGCGACGGCGTGAAAGCCATCGCGATGACGGTTGACGATGTCGAGAAGTCAATCGCGGCCGTTACGTCACGACATGCGACGGTTGCCGTCGCAACAAAGACGGCCGAGGATGAGAATGGCAAATGGCGCAGTGCATCGATACGCGCGTACGGTGACACCATTCATACCTTTGTCGAGCGCAAGAACTACAAGGGCGTCTTTGCGCCGGGGTTCGTTCCGTATGACGCCCCGCCGGGCATCTCGACCGGTCTCGCGGCGGTCGATCACATGGTCGGCAACGTTGAACTCGGGGCGATGAACCACTGGGTTGATTTTTACGCCCGCGTCATGGGCTTCCACCAGCTCGCCGCCTTCACCGATGACGACATCAGCACCGAGTACAGCGCGCTAATGAGCAAGGTCATGGAGAACGGCACCGGCAAGATCAAGTTCCCGATCAACGAACCTGCCGAGGGCAAGAAGAAGAGCCAGATCGAGGAGTATCTCGATTACTACCACGGCCCCGGCGTGCAGCACATCGCCATGAACACCGGCGATATCGCCGCGACGGTCCGCGCCCTGCGGGCCAACGGCATCAAGTTCCTCCGCGTGCCCGACACCTACTACGACGCGCTGCCGAATCGAATCGGCAAGATCAACGAGGACTATGCGATCATCAAGGAACTGGGCATCCTGGTCGACCGCGATGAAGACGGCTATCTATTGCAGATTTTCACGCGACCGGTCGAGGATCGCCCGACGCTGTTCTTTGAGATCATCGAAAGACACGGCAGCCGCGGCTTCGGCGTGGGCAATTTCAAGGCGCTGTTTGTGTCGATCGAGGAAGAGCAGCAGAAGCGCGGGAATCTATAGCCGACCACAGTATATATGCAGGCCATCGACTCTTCTGATTTTGGAGTAACCAATATGAACCGCCGCTCATTAGGATTTCGGGCCAGCGGTCGACTCGCTCATGTGACTTTCGGACTCGTCGCCGTTGGTACAATCGCCGGATTAGGTTTGGCCTTCATTACATTGAACTCTCACGCTCGTGCAGGTGAACCGGGCTACGACCATCCCTGCATCGTGATTTGGCATAACCCGAATTACCCTCCGCCGGGCAAGCCGATGATTTGGGGGCTGGAGTCGGCAATCTGGAAAGATGGATCGATCTTAATCGCGGCTGGCGAACGCTCGAACCCGGGCCAAGATATTCTTGTTGGCAAGGTTGACCCAAAAGACGTTGAGGCCGCGCTCAAACAAATCCGAGATGCTGAGTTCTTTGATGGTTTGACCGGTAGAGTGCCCCTGGATGCCGGTTCAACTTCGATTCGGGTGGAATACGCGGGCAAGGCCGCCACGGTCAGGTTCTGCGTAGGGCTCATGCCTATTGGCCAGGCTCCGGATTCCCATCGCGCGTTACTGCGAAAGTGGCGCCGAGCGCGAGGCGCGATCGAGGCGATCGCGCCGATTGAGTTAGCGCCGCTTAACGAGAAAATCGGCGAGCAAAAGACATTTCGGGGATACAATTCCAATCAACCCGCCACAACCCCTTGGATTCCTTCCGCCCCGCCCTAATCAACTTTGGTTAATAGCGCATCATCTCAAGCTCGTATGGCATGCGCGGTAAGTTCAACTTCCCCTCGCGGCCGCCACTGAACACCGCGTGGGCCTCGAACACATCCGCCACGACGCCGTCGCTGCCGGACCATGGGCGGCCGCGCTTCGCAAAGATCAGCAGAGCCTCGTCAGTACCAACGGCGGCGAAGTCGTGTGACTGCGTGCTGTTGAAGACACCCAGTCCCCAATCTCGTTTCGCAGCTGCAACAGCCCCTGCGACATCATCCACCACGATGCCGATTTCGCTGGCGTAGAGAATGTCGGCCGACGAGAACGCCCCGGGCGACGCGTTCTTCAGATTGTGCCGGGCGATGAACTCCAGGATGTTCCCCGCGGGATCGAAAAAATAGACGGCATGCGCATTCCACGAGGCGAAGTCGTACACTTCATGGCCGCCCGGCTCGCGATGCAGCGGCGTGCGAGGACGGAGCCAGGCCATTGCCACGTCGAGCTTGTTTTCGGGAATGTTGAAGGCGAAGTGATAGATCGGATGGCCGGCAAGCGTTTCGAGAAACGTCAGCTCCGTGCCGCCGGCGGCAATCGTGAATGAGCCGGGCCTCTCGTTGATCAGCTTTAGGCCCAAAGTCTCAGCATAGAATGGCCGCAACACAGCTACGTCGGCCGCTTGCAGATTAAGCTCAAGTATTCCATGGCGTCCCGGAGTCATCACCCGGCATGTTAATCAAACGCCAGTGCAACCAACGGCTGCCAGTTTTCACACACTTACCCCGTCCCCACCATGCGACTCCTTAAGGGCTGAATTGTCGGGCACTTAGACACATCGATGCGGAAAACATCGAAATAGTCACGACGCACTCGGCGCGGGCGCGGTCTCTGCTCGAGCGGAATTGCCGCCGGCAATACCCGTCAATATCCTTGTTTTCAAACTCGCCGAGCGGATATCCTGACGGCGGACCGCCCCAGAGCGGTCCTCAAAGGCTCGCACGCCCGAGGTGCGTTATGCCCAGCGACCGGAGGACTTCAGAATGAGACGCCCGTCAACATTTATGTTCGCTTTGTGCGCCGCATTCGCATTGCCCGTCATCACGCGGGCCGGATCAGTCAACCTCTGCAACGGCGCCGCCGGCTGGACCGCCTCATGGGACAACTCGCTCGACGGCCTCGTGCAGATTATTGCCGCCGATTGCTCGCAACTCGCCAACGGCCGGGTCTTCATCGAAAAGAGTGCCGAATTCACCGCGCTCCAGGGCGTACCAATCGTCTTCAGCCAGACCGCGATCACCAATGTCATCCGTCTCATCATCGAGGATGAGATCATCACCAACTCAACCGGTCAGCCCTGGACCGGATTCAACATGGTCCTGACCGGCCCGGCGGTGTTCGACCCCGCGGCCACGGCCGTTAGCGGCGGACCTGCCCCGATCGGCTTCTCGATCGCCCCGTTCACGCTTGCCGGCTTCTCCAACGGCAACACGCGGCTCGACATCTCCGGCGGCGTGGTCGCCAACGGAGCGCAATGGTTCCCGGGCGGAGGAGCCACCGACGGCGAACTGCACATCGTTGCCACGCCGAATCCCGGTGCACCGTTTGCGTCATTCACGCTGACTGAGACGCCGGTTCCCGAGCCAACAGGCCTCACACTACTGGCCTTTGGCGCGGCAACGCTCATCGTGCGACGCCGCATTTAAGTTCAAGTTCTCATTATCGAAGAGTGATCTAGAAGTCAGGGCGCTGTCGTGCCTTGGCGAACGTATTCGATGAGCCCGTCGACAAATCCCTCCCATTCCTGCAACGACTCATCCAGCTCATACTTGAGCATGTCCGCCAGCAAGACGAGATCGTTTGATTCGACGGCGTTCTTGATGTCGCGCAACCGATCCACCAATCCGGCGAGCCAGGTCTGCACCGAGCGCTCGCGGATGAGCAACTTCTCAAAATCAATCCGCATGAGCTGACCGCCCTTGACGATCGCCTCATGCACCTGGCCCCACGATTGAATGCACGCGATCAGCGCGGTCATGGCCTCGACGCCGTCGCCGGAGCTGAATTTCTGCGAGGCATCCTGCACCAACTCGAAAGACTGCGACAGGCAGGTGCGGGCGTGCAGCAGGATGTCCTCGACCACCCGGCTGGGGCGATCGGAGGTCAACTCAAGCCGATTGAACCGCGCGACCGGCTCGATCAGCAGTGCATCGAGCTGCTCCGGTGGAACCTCGCTCTCCTCGCAGCGCAGACCGATCAACATGCGACCCGAGCCATCGAGCGATTGCCGGGCCGATTCGATGAATTCGGCAACGGTCGAGGTGGGCGTGAGTCCGCGGCTATAGGGGCGCGCGTCGAGATAGGCTGTCATTGGAATGGCGCCACGTAGCGGCCCCCCTCCGTGGGGGCCGACGCATTTTTTGCGTATCTCGCCGTCCCCCACGGAGGGAGGACGCTACTTTCAAAAAACCATCCGCATGATCCAGAAGAACGCCAGTCCGAAGACCGCGGTGCCGCATGCGGTCGATAGCATCAGCTCCCAGCGGAAGCGGCCGGGCATGCCGGCAGGGCGGGCGCCTTCGGCAAATGGATCGCCGGGCTTCCAGGTCAGGCGCGACTGAACCAACTTGCCATCGCCAATGCGCTTTGGCGTATCGGGCAACTTGCGCGGCGTTGAGGGCGGCGGCGAACTGCTCACAATCGTTGCGGCCGAAATCGTCGGCGCGATCGTATTCGGCACAACGGTCTCCGATGTAATTGCAATTGACGCGATCGCGGCCGCCGGTGTAGACGCCATCACCGCCGGAGTGGGCATCATGGCGTCAGACGTGGCTGGCGCGATCGTCGGCGCACTGGATGAAATCGTCGGCCGATCAATTAAGACCTTGACCGGCGCGGCCGGTGCAAATGTCTTGGGCATCGTGGTGAGCAGGGCCGGCACGTCCGGCGTTCGGCTGGTGCGGACATCGCCGGCAAAATGCGCACCGACACGCTGGGCTACCGACGCGATCTCGCCCTTGGGCGGAAGACTCGGCATTGGCCGCCGACTCACCTCACCTGAAGTCGGCCGGGCGCCACACGCGGTCGGGGCAATCAAGTCGGAATTGAACTGCGCGTCGAGCGACTTGAGCAACGGGGCTTCGTCATCGACGTCGGTATCTGCCAGCCACGGCCAGTCGTCGGCCTCGGCCTCCGAGCGCGCCGCCGGTTCAACCGGGGCCAGCTCGATCAAACCCTCTTCGTCATCCGGTTCGTCGTCACCCCGAACGAGCGAAAGTCGAGGCTGACCGGACTTTATCAGCGTCTCCTCGGGTGAATCCGCGGAGTCATCGGCATCGGGCTCCTCTTCGCGATTCGAGAAGAGTGAGAAGGGGTGGTCCACCAGATCATCGCCGGATCCAGCAGACTTCGCTTCAGCTTCGAGCGACGCCTCCAAGTCGATCAGCGATTCGGTTTCCAGCTCATCGCGCATGTCGAGCGGGTCTTCCATGACAGAACTCCTAGCAGAGATTGCCGGTATGGCTACCCGAATTATCGGCGGATGGACGGCGCGACTTTATCGGAAGGACAGCGATGTAAGTGATTGTGAGAAATGATGTTGATGCAGATTGTGGTGCGATGTTGCCCGGCAAAAAGTACCGAAAACACGGCAAACTGCCGGTTGCGTGCGTTTTAATTTGCGACGGCTATGAGTCCTGCGGCGCGTAACCTGCGGCATAAGAGGCAAAGACGGCGGCCGCCGCGATCGCAGCGGTTTCGATTCGAAGCACTGTCCGGGCCCAGGAAACCGGCATCGCACCGGCATTCACGAGGTTGAGAAGCTCAATTGACGAGAGGCCGCCTTCCGGTCCGATGACGACGATCACTGGATCAAATCGCTTGGTACCTCGACCGATTGATTGCAGTTCATCGGCGAGGCTGCCGGGGGCTGCATTCGGAAGTCCAAAGACGCATGCCGAGCGACCGATTCCCGCAATCAGGGTCGACATCGTGCCCGGGTCGGCAATGGTCATCGCAGTGGCAGAACCGGATTGCTTGGCTGCGGCAAGTGTCAATCGACGCCATCGGTCAAGTTTGCCCGCACCGGGATCGACGACTGAGCGCTCGAAATGAATGGGCCACAGTTCCGCGACGCCCAGTTCCGCGCACTTCTCCACCATCCAGTCGGCTCGCGGGCCTTTTGGAATCGCCGTTGCCAGAATGAGCGACGTGCACACGATTAAGGATTCCGGCGATTTCGTCATCCGCAAGCGAATGGCGACGGCCATCGACTCCGCATCGATCGCCTGCACGATGCCGGTCACTTCGCTGCCCTGTCCGTCAAAAAGCTCGACCTCGTCTCCGGCCTTGACGCGCAACACGCTCGCGGCGTGCCGCGCCTCGGCGCCGGTGACGGTAACGACGTCTCCGCTCAAG
>CAYXEY010000204.1:0-8642 GCA_964464105.1 uncultured Planctomycetaceae bacterium | reverse complement strand
CGGACGAAAGGCTGACATTCGTAAAGATCAGCAGCAGAGCTCATTGCATGAATCCCCAAAGCGCCTTTGCTTCACCCGAAATGAGTTGGGCAAAAAATGACAAGAGTGTTTCGTGTAGTTCTCTAAGGCAATCGAACGCGTTTTCCGTCTCTCCAAGCAAGAGCCTCCCAGCTGCAGAGGTGAGCTTGTATCCTTCAACCGGCTCGTCGTCGACTGACGATCTCTTCGCCTGTTGAAGGTTAAATCTAAGGTCTACCCCAGATTGTCGCCGCCAAGAAGCCTCTAGTTTTTGCGTCTCTTTTGCATCATTCATGATTTCAAGCTGCGCGGGCTCCGACAAGAATCGCGATTGGACCGGCTCGGAATGCTCTAAGTCTATGAAATTGACATAGAACATATTGACTACACGAATTTTCAGGGGGTCCCTTCCAATGGCGCTCCCCATTGCTGCGTGAGCCGATTTCAGAACTCGCTCCATTGTGTCGAACCTGGGATATGGAGGTCCACACTTTCCCTCCTTTTGCCAGCGCACTGCGATCAAGCGATCCTGAATTCCAATTCGAATGCCTTGATTGTTCCCCGTTAGAATTGCCCCTGCGAGCCCCGGGCTCGTAATGGGTAGCTCCACTTCGATGCCGGGGGGAACTTCTAGATGTTGGGGCTCTGTTAAGAGCGGAAATTCGCCTTCAAGTTGCTTGCTAATCCCGTTAACAATTTTATACGTTAATGGAATTTGGTCGGCAAGCGTCAGGCGGACAGCCACCTCAATCAACGGAAGATTCTTGAAATGAAGGGGCGGCGGGGCAGCGCTCATGGTGTCGGTGGAGCTCCTTGCTCAACTATAGGATATCTAACCGGGATATGCGCGGGAAAGCAAGGCATTTAGAGCCGCAGCTATTGGAAAAATGTCTAATTGATTCTCGGCTGCGCGAGCTTTGTCACTTCAGTCGGATTCTGGCGGCGGAAAGGGTTGTTTTCACGGCGGCAAGGCGGAGCCATTGGGAATGCCTCCCACCTTGGCATTGCCCCCTGAGTCCCCCGATAATCTCCTTATGACCGCATTCAACCGTGCCCAAGTCATTGACCAGAACTTCACCGCCCTGCTGCAAGGCTGGACCGAGGCCCCACAGCAGAGGCTTTCGCCCGACGACGTCGTGTCGCCCAGCGAAGCCATGACCGGCCGCGATCTGATCGAGCTGTTCGAATCGCAGATGGCCGCGCGGCACCTCGATCTCATCGCCCGCGTCCTCCGCGCGAAGAACGCCGCCTTCTACACCATCGGCAGCGCCGGACACGAATCCAACGCCGTCGTGGGCCGCGTCACCCGGCACACCGATCCGGCCTTCCTGCACTATCGCAGCGCCGGATTCTTCGTCGAGCGGGCGCGGTACTGCCCCGAGATCGACGCGATCTACGACACGGTGCTCTCGCAGGCGGCCAGCGCCGAAGAGCCGATCGCGGGCGGGCGGCACAAGGTCTGGGGCTCGGTGCCGATGTGGATCCTGCCGCAGACCAGCACCATCGCCAGCCATCTGCCCAAGGCGGTCGGCGCGGCCATCGGCCTGCACCGCGCCAAGCAGCTCGGCGTCACGCTGCCCGTCCCCGCCGACAGCATCATGGTGTGCAGCTTCGGCGACGCCAGCACCAATCACAGCACCGCCCAGGGCGCCTTCAACGCGGCGCGGTGGGCCGCCTACCAGAAGCTGCCCTGCCCCGTGCTGTTCGTCTGCGAGGACAACGGCATCGGCATCTCGGTGCGCACGCCGCCGAACTGGGTGGACACCAATTACGGCAACATCGCCGCGCTCAAGTACTTCCGCTGCGACGGCCTCGACCTGGTCAACACCTTCGACGTGACCAGCGAAGCCGTGAACCACTGCCGCAAGTTCCGCCAGCCGGTCTTTTTGCACATCAAGACCATCCGCATGCTCGGTCACGCGGGTACGGACATCGAGCAGGCCTACCACACGCTGGAGGAAATCGCCGCGACCGAGGCCCACGACCCGCTGCTTTATTCAGCGAGGCGCATCCTCGAAAACGGACTGATGACGGCGGATGAGATTCTCGAAAAATACGAGGGTCTGCGTAAGCGCACTGCCGCCGCCGCCGACATCGCCGTCACCAAACCGCGCCTGAATGACAAGCTGGAGATCATCGCCCCGTTGGCGCCCTATCACGCCGACAAGGTCGATCGCGAGGCGGCCCGCACGATCGATCGCGCCAAGCGCGTCGAAGCCTTCGGTGGCGAAGCGAAACTGCCCGAAAGCACGGGCCCGCGACATCTGGCCCTCAACCTCAACAGCGCGATGTTCGACCTCATGCTCAAGTATCCGCCGATGGTCGTCTTCGGCGAAGATGTCGCCCAAAAAGGCGGCGTCTATTACGTGACCGCCGGTCTGCACAAGCATTTCAAAGCGGCGCGGTGCTTCAACACCCTGCTCGACGAGCAAACCATTCTCGGCCTGGCCCAGGGCTGCGGTTACATGGGCCTGCTGCCCTTCCCCGAGATTCAATATCTCGCATACTTCCACAACGCCTGCGATCAGATTCGCGGCGAGGCATGCAGCCTTCAGTTTTTCAGTCAAGACCAGTACCGCAACCCGATGGTCGTACGCATCGCCTCGCTCGGCTACCAAAAGGGCTTCGGCGGACACTTCCACAACGACAACAGCTTCACCGCACTGCGCGACATTCCGGGGCTGATCATCGCCTGCCCCTCGCGAGGCGACGACGCCGCGGCCATGCTCCGCACCTGCGCGGCCATGGCCCACGTCGATGGACGCATCGTCGCGTTCCTGGAGCCGATCGCGCTGTACATGACGAAAGACCTGCACGCAGCCGGCGACGGCGGATGGAGCTTCGCCTATCCATCACCAGAAGTCAGCGTGCCGCTGGGCGCGGGCCGAATCTACGACGAAACCGCGACCGACCTGCTCATCGTCACCTACGGCAACGGCGTGCCCATGTCGCTTCAAGCCGCCAAGACCCTCTGCGAATCCGCCGGAATTAACGTCCGCATCCTTGACCTCCGCTGGCTCGCCCCGTTGAACACGGCGCTGATCGCCAAGCACGCCGGCGAATGCGGCAAGGTGCTCGTCGTCGACGAAGGCCGGCGCAGCGGCGGCATCAGCGAAGCGATCATGACCGCGATCGTCGAGCACGCCCGGACCGGCATCGCGATGAAGCGCGTGGTTGGCGAGGACACCTACATCCCGCTCGGCCCGGCGGCCAATCTCGTACTGCCCTCGGTTGAGCAGATCGTCGAGGCCGCGCGCACGCTGGTCGATGTGCCCGCCGAAAAGAAAACCGCATCGGGCGCCAGTCGGCGGCCCGATGCGGTTCGTGGTTGATTCCATTCGATTAATTCAGATGAACGTCTGAATTAATGTCCGTGTCCGGCATGCGGGTCCACGGCGGCCGGCGTGGCGGGACCCGGCACAACGGGAACCGCCGGCTTAGCGATTGTCGCCCCCGGGTTGGCCATCATGCCGCCGCGACTGAGCGGCATCGCGGTCTGCTGCTCGATGATCGGAATCTTGACGGTCTCGAAGCCCGCCTTGTCGGTGTTGAAGGTGATCTGGTCCGGCTCGGTTCCAACCTTGGCATAGTCGGCGGGCAGATCGATCATCAACTGCCACATGATGCCCGGTTGAACTTCCTGCACGGTCACGGTCACGGCTGAGTTGCTGCAAGCCGCATTGGTCAGGGTCATCGGGGTCTTGCCGTTGTTGCGAACGCTGACCGGCCGCTTCTGGGGAACCTTGCTGGTTCCGGTGTAGGCCACCTGGTTCGGCGTGACCATGACTTCCGGCTCAACCTGCGCCGAAGCGGAGACATTAACCGTGGGCATTTCGGCCAATCCGGTGGCAACCGAAATCGAGGTGAAGTTATTGGGGTTTTTCAGCGGCGGAACCACAGTGACAACGAGCTTGTATTCCGTGCCCGGCTGCACTTCCTGAACCTCCGCCTTGAAGGACGGATTGGTGGACTTGATCTCGCCGATGGTGGCCATGGCTCCGTTGTTAACCTTGATGACGGCTGTCTGACTCGGAGCAGCGGTCTCAGCCTCGGTGGTCAGGATCTTGCCGAAGTTGAGATACGGCGGCGTCACCTGAACGATCTGCCAGACCTCGCCCTTCAGTGTGAGGGTGGAATTGGCCCCCGCGCCGGTCGCGTTGGTGACAATCGTGATGGTCTTCTGCACCGGAGCGCTGACGTTGCCGGGGTTCATCTTGAGGGGAATCTTGCCGCTCTGGCCGGGCTGAACGATGTGATCGTACGCCCCGGCCTGGGTGCAGCCGCAGGACGGCCTAACCGCGAGGATTTCCAGCGGCCCCGTGCCGGTGTTGGTGAACCAGAAGTCGTGCATGACTTCGATGCCGGAGCGGATCTTGCCAAAATCATAGATGGGCGTATCAAACTCGATCTGCGGGGCTTCGCCGGGCTTCAATTCGACCGTCGCCTGCGGCGTGGCCATGCCGCCGGCCGGCTTGACCGGCAATTGCGGCGTCACCACGGGAGGCGGCATCTGCACGCCGACCCCAACCGGAGGAGCCGGCGGCGTGGTTCCAACCGGCTGTCCGGCCTGTCCGGGCTGGGCGGCCTTCTCGCCGGCCGCGGTCGCCGCTTCGGAACCCGTCGCCGTCTTGTCCTGACCGATCGCGGCAACTGGTTGCAGCAACAGGCCGGCCGCGACAACCAGCAACATCGCCATGACACTCATACGACTCAACTTGGACATTTGTCTCTCCTCTTTCTACACGTCAAGGCGATTGCAAGGAAGCGAGTCAGACGCTCGCATCCGGCAAGCCGCCGGTCATTCGATTCATTCTCCGCGCCAATGACACGCCGTCACGGCACGCGACTCGCATCCGATGGTTGCGTCTGCGGCTTCCGCCAGTTCGGCGTCGGCGATCGCGGGGGAACTGCCGCCGCAGGGGCCGAAGTCACCACGGGCGGGCGATACAACTTGTTCTCTTCGAGGGGCACGGCGATGCGCGGGCGCGAGGCGCTGTCCGTGTCGATCGTGATCACATCGCCTCCGGCAGCCACCGGCTGGTAGCCCGCGGGAATATCGACCATGACAGTCCAGGAGAGCCCCGGCTGAATCTCGCGCAGTTGCACCGACACTGCCGGGTTCGTGCAGGCCGCGCTGATCAACTGCATCCGCGACTTGCCATTGTTGCGAATCTGGATGGGACGCTTCGTCGAGGCGCCGGCCACGGGAACCACGAGCTTGTCCGGCGTCACTTCAATCTCCGGCGACATCAACAGGGTGCATTGCACCTGCAACGTCGGCACCTCCACGACACCCGTCGTTAATTCGATGGTCGCATAGTTGGTGCCCATGCGGAACGGCGGCGTGGCCGTGATCGTCAGGTTGTACTTCGCGCCGCGCTCCAACTCGGTCAGTTCGGGCTTGAACATCGGGTTGCTGGACTTCAAATCTCCCGGGGTCATTACGGCGCCGCCCGCCGTGCTGATGATCGTGGTCTGGACCAGTTTCTGATTCGCCTCCTCGCCCGCGTTGACCCGGCCGAAGTACAGTGCGTTGGGATTCGCCTGCACGGCCCTCCAGATCTCGCCGCGAATGGACAACACAGTCGAATCGCCCGGCGGCGCGACGTTTGTCTGTACTGTGATGGTCTTCATCAAGGTGCCGGTGGCGTGATTGGTGGCGACCTTGATGGGGATGCGCCCCTTGCGCCCGGGCTGCACGACGCGGTCGTACTCGCTCGCCGTGGTGCAGCCGCACGACGGCTTGACCAACAGGATCTCCAGCGGGCCGGTGCCGGTGTTGGTGAACCAGTAGTCGTGCAGCACGTCCTTGCCCGAGGGCACGCGACCGAACTCAAATATCGGCTCGTCAAACTTGATCTGCGGAACCTCGCCCGGCTTGAGCTGCACAGTCGCGATCGGCTGCGGCTTGCCCGGAATCGGTCCCGCCTTCGGGACTGACGGCGGCGGATCACCGGCCAGCGCGAGGCCCTGTGGAATCGCGATGGCCAGCGTCATCATCGACGCTTGAATCGCCCGGAAGCCATGCGTGGTCAATCGCGTCAACATTCCAAATCCGTTCGCAGAGTGTGTTGCCGACGTCCGGTGAGCCGGGTCGGCAGGAGTGCCGCCGTCGGCACGAGATGTTCAAACTGTACCCGATAAAAGGGGCCGGGGGTGTAACTCAGGCGTAACGTGAAGGCCGTCCGCGTTTGCTACGCCTGTCAATTTATGGCCGCTTCAGACGCTTGGGAAACCGCATTTTCACAGGCGAAAATCGACGCGCGGGTGGCAGATTTCGCCGGACTGCTGCTACGCGTTTCCGGCCTCGCGAAGGGCCAGACTCCCCAGTTCTTCAAGCAGTTGCACGGCCTCCGCGGACGTTGCCCCGCTGGATGATAGCGCGAATCGAACGTCCGCATTCTCGCCCTCGACCGAGACGATTCTTGCATCGACCGTCGTCGCCACGTTGCCCCACAGGTGCGCGCGCCCGCTCGCGTTGAGCCTGACCGATTCGCAGCCCATTTCCCCCGCGGCCACGCCCAGCGCGTTCACAATCGCATCGACATCGCCGCGGGCGGCACTGATCTTGAGCCGCGCGAGGTTCGCGGCCGCGTGCAAGACGCGCGTCTCCGATCGTCCGCGCCAGTTCGCGGCCCATCCGCCCCATTGCAGGTAGCCCAGCAGCCGCCCGCCGAAGATGGCCATGAGCAGCACGCCGCCGATGGCGATGCCCAGCGTGAGGTGATTGGCCGCGACCGCCGCGAGGCACAGGCCGCCCAGCACCGCGCTGATCGCATAGACCTGAATCGCCGCCCTTGACGGACTCGCCCCGCGGTTGAGCAGGCGATGATGGATGTGATCGCGATCGCCGGAGAAGAGCGGCTGTCCGCGAACCATCCGTCGGGCGATGGCCAGCAGTGTGTCGAGGATCGGATAGCCCAGCGCGAAGACGGGCGCGAGAATCAAGACAACCGTATGGGCCTTCTGCGCCGCATGCAGTGACGACAGCGCCAGGAACATGCCCAGGGCCAGCGCCCCGGTGTCGCCCAGAAAAACCTTCGCCGGATGGAAGTTGTATCGCAGGAAGCCCAGCAGCGCCCCGGCCAGCAGGCACATCATCACGGCCATGTAGTAATTGGCCAGCCAGATGGCCACCAGCGCGTTCACCGACGCCGCCAGCAGGCCGACGCCCGCCGCCAGGCCGTCCAGCCCGTCGGTCAGGTTGATCGCGTTGGTGATGCCCACGATCCAGACGAATGACAGGATCGCCCCGATCGCGCCGAGTTGAATCGACCCGACCGCCGGCAGCGTGATCGCCGCCGCGCGATAGCCCATCGAGATCGCTGCGATGGCCACGATCGATTGCACCAGCAGCTTGTATCGCGGACGCACACTCACGCGGTCATCGACCACGCCGAGGGCCATCATCGCCGCCGTCGCGCCCAGCAACACCCACACATACCGTCCATGCGCCCGAAACATTTCCCCCACGCGGTTGGGCAGCAGCGACACCGAGATCGCCCCCGCAATGACCACCGCGAACACCACCAGTCCGCCCATGGTCACGGTCGGCCGGTCATGCGCCTTCCGCCCGCCGGGATGATCCACCCACCCTCGCCGCCGCCCGATGGCGATATAGATCGGCGTGGCAATGGACGTGCAGACGCAGGCCACGATGAAGAGGGCGATGTAGGTCTTGAATTGCAGGAGGCCCGCCGCCCAATGCGGCGCAGCCTCGGCGAGCAATGGCATATCAACAGGCTACGGGGCGGGGCGGCAGATTGCGAGTCCATGTGCGCTTTTCATGCGATAAGATGCCACCATGAGAGAGTCGGCTGCGATCTTATGACGCGATTTCGCGAATGGCTTATTCCCGAATTGCTCCGCGAGCCGGACACGCTCCGGCGAAGCAAGATCTACGAGGCCGCTGCCGACTGGCGTCCCTTGCGGAGCATCAGGATGGGAGCACTTTGCGTCTTTCTCCTGTCGCTGCGGCTCACTCGGCATATGCGTTCCGGGCTGGATTTGCTGCTGACTTTCGGAGGGGCGTGTCTCATCGCGGGGGTTCTGATATTCGTCCCTCTGTATTTCTTGCGCCCGCAATTTCGCTTGAGAGCACGCATTGCGCTCAGTGAGCAGGGCGTGCCAATCTGCGTTCCATGCGGATACGACTTGACCGGCAATGCCAGTGGGACGTGCCCGGAGTGTGGCGCGTCGGCAGCCAAGGGCCACTCGCTTGCTTCGTAACCTCGTCATCTCGATGCGCAGGTTCTCTGACTGGTTGTACCCCGAGCTTGCTCTATTCCCATCAGAAAGCGCGCGCGCCATGGCGGATCGCCGGATTCAGAGCCTTATGCTAAGAAGCCCCATGTGTTGGGTCGTTATGCTGACGATCCCACTCGCTTGTCTTTTTCTCTACTACAGTGCCGCTGACCGGTTCTTGCATGAGAATATTCTGGCCAAGGTGGCCTTAGGCCTGGTTCTTATTGGTTTGATTCCAAGTCTTGGCACATCTGCAATCTGCATGATTTTCGCTCCACGCCGCCGAATCCGGCGGATGCTGCGCGAATCCCTGCGAGTGCAGGGCATCCCAATTTGCATCCCTTGCGGCTATGACCTTAGTGGCCGGGCGAGCGACGTCT